>CANQDM010000021.1 GCA_947591505.1 uncultured Bacilli bacterium
CATTTATGAGATCATTTTTTGCCGGAGCCTCTGTATGCGAATTCGACAAAATGGGTCGAATCAATATTACCTCCCCGTTGGTTAGTTACGCCAATCTTACAAAAGAATGTGTTGTGATTGGCGTAAATGACCGCATTGAAATATGGGATAAGGATTTATTTGAATCATTTATGGATGATAACTCTTCTAAATTAGAAGAAATTGCGGAAAATTTATTTGAGGTATCTAGTGAAACATTATAGTGTTCTCTTAAATGAAATAATTGATTCATTAAAGATAAATCCGAAAGGTATTTATGTTGATGCTACTTTAGGTTATGCGGGTATGAGTAAAAAAATACTTGAAGCATTAGATAAAGATGGAATGCTTATAGGAATTGATCAAGACAAAGAAGCTCGTGAATATGCTGATGCCGAACTTGCAAAAATTGGTAGTAATTACCAAATATTACCGATAAATTTTGTTGATATGAAGAAATCTTTAGAAGGTTTAGGTATAAACAAAGTTGATGGTATTATCTTTGATTTAGGCTTTTCATCACCCCAAATAGATGATGAAAAAAGAGGGTTTTCATTTATGAAAGATGCACCTTTAGATATGCGAATGAATCAAGATGGAAAGTTTAATGCTAGTACTATAGTAAATAATGCATCAGAAGAAGAATTAACGAAATACTTTTATGAGTATGGGGAAGAGAAATTAGGAAAAGTAATAGCGAAGAAAATAGTGAGCATTAGAAAATCAAAAAAAATTAATACAACTTTAGAATTAGTCGATATAATTAAAAGTGCTACTGGTGCTAATTACTTTTACAAGAGTCATCCCGAAAGAAAAATATTTCAAGCATTAAGAATTGCTGTTAATAATGAATTATCAGTATTAGAAAGTGTTTTACCAGATGCTATTGATTTATTAAAGAGTGGTGGTAGACTTTCAGTCATTACTTTTCATTCCTTAGAAGATCGCATAGTTAAAAATACTTTTAAAAAGTATAGTGAAGTAAATGAAATATTTAAAGGATTACCTGATATACCAGATGAGTATAAACCTAAAATTAAAATAATTAATAAAAAACCTATCTTACCAAGTGAAGATGAGTTAAAAATAAATAGTCGGAGCCATAGTGCAAAGTTAAGAATAGTAGAAAGGATTTAATAATGCCAAAGAGAAAGAAAACTAGATTAAAATTTTTAAAGGGAGAAAAATTTATGTATGTAATACTTTTATTACTTCTTTTAGCAATTCCTACTGTTAATGTTTTTTCAAAAGCATTATTAAGTGAAACTAATATTAAAAATGAAAAGATTAAAAGTAAAATAGAAAAACAAGAAGATATTAATGAAAGTTTAGAAATGCAAATAAATGAACTTGTAAGTATGGAAAATATTCAAAAAATAGCAGATGAGTATGGACTTTCATATATAAGTGGTAATATAGTAAAAGTAGATGGCCAAAATAGTGAAATAAATGACACAGAAGAATTAGGAGAGTAAAATTATGAGAAAAGTTACAGTAAAAATACCTAGAATATTAATTTTTATTGTGGCTTTTTTATTTGTAGCAATTATTGGAAGACTTTCATTTATTGCTTTAAGTAATAATATTGATGGCATTAATTTACATGAATTTGCTAGTAATAGAAATACTAAAAGTAATGTTATCTATGCTAAAAGAGGAAATATTTATGATAGTAGAGGTAATATGCTGGCATCTACAGTTAATTCTTATACTATTATTGCTTATTTATCTCCTAGTAGAACAACTGATCCCAAAAAACCTCAACATGTCGTAGATATTGAAGGTACTGCCAAAATGCTTAATGAAGAACTTGGTATTGATTATGATAAAGCAGTTAAACTTTTAAGTAAAGAAGGTATATATCAAACAGAATTTGGTACTAAAGGTAGTGGAATATCTGAATCTAAGAAAAATGAAATAGAAGCATTAAATATGCCAGGAATAGATTTTATTCAAGGACAAAAAAGACATTATAATATGGGCCAATTTGCTTCATACATAGTCGGTTATGCTAAAACGCAAGAAGATGGTGATATAGTTGGTGAGTTAGGTATTGAATCATATTATGATAAAGAACTTTCTGGTACGGATGGGAAAACTACTTATCAAACAGATGCTTATGGATATACTCTTCCTAGTGCTGAAGTTATAACCGAAGAAGCTTTAGATGGCGCTGAAATTTATCTTACTATAGATAATCGGATTCAATGGTTTGCAGAAACTTTAACACGCAATTTAGCAGCAGAATATGATATGGATTGGATGGTATTTTCGGTAATGGATGCTAAAACAGGAGCTATTGTTGCAAGTTCAACATATCCTAATTTTAATCCTAATGATTTAAGTACATTAAGTATTTATACTAATCCACTCGTATCTTACGAATATGAACCTGGTAGTGTTATGAAAGTCTTTTCGTGGGCTACAAGTATAAATGAAGGTAAATATGATGGAACTAAAACTTTTAAATCTGGTTGTAGGGAAATAGCGGATGCTAAAATTTGTGACTTCAACGATTATGGTTTTGGTGAAATCAATTTTGATACTGGGTTTGCCTATTCATCCAATGTTGGAGCAACTTATATTGGTGAATCTGTTGGTAATGCTACATTAACTGATTACTATAAAAAATTAGGATTTAGTAAAAAGACGGGTATAGAACTTGCTAATGAAGTGTCTGGTAAAGTAAATATTAAATATAAAACAGATCTTGCAACCGCTGCCTTTGGTCAAGGTATTACTGTTACGCCAATTCAAATGTTACAAGCTTTAAGTAGTATTACTAATGATGGTACTGTTTTAAAACCTTATGTTGTTGATAAAATAGTTGATGGTAATGGTGAGACTATTTATGATGGTAAAAGAACTGAGGTAGCTAAAGTATTTAGCAAAGAAACAACTGATTATATGCAAAAATTAATGCATAATGTTGTTTATGAAGGCCTAGAAAGTAATAAAATGTATAGACCAACACTTACTAATATGATGGGTAAAACTGGTACTGCTCAAATAGCATCACCTCATGGTGGTTATTTAAAAGGTGGTTATGATTATGTTCGTTCTTTTGCAGGAATATTCCCAGAAGATGATCCAAAGTATATTGTCTATGTTGCTGCTAAACAGTTATCATCATCTAGTGCAAGACCAATAGCTGAACAACTTACTAAAGCAGTAGATGATATAGTATCTAATTTAGGTATTGAAAATTCAGCAGAAGAGATAGCTAGTAAAGTAATTAAGCTAGATAATTATATTAGTAAAGATATGAATAGTACTGTAGAAGATTTACAAAATAAAAAATTAAAAGTATATAAACTGGGAACTGGTAGTTATGTTATTAATCAATACCCTTTAAAAGGTGGCGAAGCCTTAGAAGGTAGTAAAGTATTCTTAGTAAGTAATAAACATGATTATGTAATGGAAGATTTAACTGGTTGGAGTTTAAGTGAAGTTATGACTTATGTAAATCTTCTTGGCATTGATATTAAAACAAATGGTTATGGTTATGTAACAAATCAAAGTATACCAGTAGGAACTGCTATTAGTAATGATCAAGTATTAGAAGTAACATTAAGTAAATAAACATATTATTAGCATTTTGTATAATAATATGTTTTTTTGTGCAAACTAATTTTGATTATAGAAGGGAAGAATTAAATGATAAATTTATTAGAACTTGCTAAACAAGTCGTAATTGAAAATCCAAATACTTTAGATAGTATCTATCTTTTTATTGGTCTTGGTATCATAAGTATTGTAGCAATTGTTTTAGTTGTTAACAAAATGATGAAAGATAAAAAGACAAAATAAGTGTCAAACAATAACTGAAATTAAAAAAGTGATTGACTTTATAAATGCGGGGGGGGTATACTTATAGTAAGGAAAGGAGAAAAAAAGTTTAATACGAACGATTTTAAGAAAGGAAGAATGATAAATATGAAAAAATTAAAATTGACGATGTTCGCAATAGTAGCGAGTATACTATTTGTACCAACATTAAATGTTTATGCAGATGACAAAATAGTAGATGATTTCAGCGCATTCAAGACTAATGTTGCGGATGCTAATGCCAATGATGTAATTAAATTAAATAATGATATCAAAGATGCTGAAGCTCTTACTATTCAAAAATCAGTTACTATTGATTTGAATGGCCATACTTATGAAGGTTCTGCTTTTGAATTACTTACAATTAAAGGGCAAGGAGTAGAAGTAACAATTAAGGATGATAGTACATCAAAAGGAAAAATTCAAACGACAAATAAAACAACTAATTCTAAAATTATTAAAATGATGGACCATGCAAAATTAACAATTGAAAGTGGTACAATTGATAATAATGGTTCTGGTATGGTTGGCATTTCCGTTGAAGGAGAATCTAGTTTAGTGATGAAAGGTACTGCTAAAGTATTAATGACTTCTATATCAAATAAGCAAAGAACTTATGGTATTAATATTGTAGATGGTACTGTTGATATTCAAACTGGTGCTTCTGTAGAGTCTAGTGATTCTATAGGTGAAGCTGTTAGTGTAAAAGATACATTGACTTTAAGTGGTGGAACAATTAAATCTACTAATAAAGGTGTTGCTATAAGTAGTACTATGGGAAAAGATGTAACAATTACGATTACTAGTGGTACTGTTGAAAGTAATAGCGACTATGGTGTAAAATTAGCCGATTTCAATAACTTTACTATGACTGGTGGTACTGTAAAAACAGGTATTTCTCAAAGAAATTCTAATATAAAAATTGGAACTAATGCTATAGTAAATGGCAAAATGAATATTGATGATAGTAGTAAAACAGATATCAAAGGAAATGTTACGGGAGATAAATTCTATAGTGCTGGCGTTGTTGTAAAAACAGGAAAAGAAACAGGTACAGCTAAATTATCAAAAACATCTGCTAAAAAGGGTGAAAAAATTACTTTAACAACTACTCCAAGTGAAGGATATCGTATTGCAAGTATTAAAGTTGTAAAAACAGGTGATGAAAATACTGTTGTAACATTTAATGAAGAAGATAATAATTTCACTATGCCTGATTATACAGTTTTAGTATATGTTAGTTATGAAACTTATGATATTAACGTTTCTACTCCTACAGGTGATGTAACTGTTTCTGAAGATGCTACTGAAGTTTTAAAAGATGCAGTTAATGCAGTTGAAGATGAAGAAATACAAACTTTATTAAAACATAATGACTCAACAGTTACACTTGAAACTAATAAAATTGAAGAACCTGAAAAAGAAGTAGTTGAAAAATTTGAAGCAGTTATTAAAGGTGCTACAGTTACTGATTACTTTGATGCTGAAATAGTATTAAGAGTAGCTGGAAAAGAAGCTAAAATACATGAATTAGGAAAGGCTATCACTTTAACAGTAGAATTACCAGAATTGCCAGCTGTTAAAGAAGGATACAAAAGAACATTCTATATTCTAAGAGAACATAATGGTAAAGTTACAAAATTAGATGCAACTTTAACAGAAGATGGAAATAGTTTAACATTTGCAACAGATAAATTCTCAACATATGCACTTGCATATTTAGATGAAAGAGTTGAAACCCCAGTAACAAATACAGCAGAAGAAAATCCAAAAACTGGTGATAATATTTTAATGTATCTAGGTTTAGGACTTGCAAGTGTTGCAGTAGTTGGTCTAAGTGTTAAAAAACTTAGAAAATCTAACTAATTTGCAAAGTTAAAATAATATAAAAAACATATTGCTTTGAAAAAAAGTAATATGTTTTTTTGTGTCAACAAAAATGATAAATAGCAAAAAATTATTGACTTAAAAAATTCGGGGGGGGTATACTTATAGTAAGAAAGGATAAATTGTTTACAAAATAAGCAAACGATTTTAAAGAAAGGAAGAGGATATTATGAAAAAATTAAAATTGTTTTTAACATCAATAATTGCTATGTTTGTAGCAGTAGTTGGCGTTCATGCTGCTGGAATTACTGGTGGTGGTGCTTCTGATTGGCATAATCGTACATGGGAATCTGATGTAACAACTAGTGATGATGGTGTAGTTACAATAAAATTAAAAGATAATTTAAGAGTGGCTTCAGATGCTGGATTAGAAGTAGCAGATGGAGAAAAAGTTATTTTAGATTTAAATGGCAAAACATTAACAAATTATTGTGCTAGTAATGAAAGTCCAAGTGGTTGTACAGCAGGATCTGCTACAATTGAAGTAAGAAAAGGTGGAACTTTAACTATCACAGATAGTAGTAATGGTGAAGGTACTATTACTCAAAAAGCAGGTACTAAAGATATAGTTGTCATTGATAATAAAGGAACACTTAACATTGAAAAAGGTACTATCAAAGGACTAGCAGGTGTTACTACAGGACAAACACCTATATCTGTAATTTTAAACCAAGGAACTATGAATATGAGTGGTGGCACTGTTATTTCTAATGATGCAGAATTATCAGCAGGTATTCACAATTTAGCAAATGGAATACTTAATATTACTGGTGATGCTAAAATAGAAACAGGATCTCAACTATCTTGGGGAGTATTAAACTATGGAAAAACAACTATTACTGGTGGAACATTTACCCAAAAATATCAATATTCAGTAATTCAAAACTCAGGAGATATGACTATTGAAAATGGAACATTTAATAGCGATGTAGAAGATGCATATGCTTTGATTACTAATGAAAATGTAGCTAATTCTGCAAAAACAGGTAATGCTTCATTAACAATTAATGGTGGCGATTTTAAAGGTAATGTAGTATTATCATATGGTATATCTAAAAAAGGTGAAGCAGTTATAAATAAGGGAAATTTTGATACACAACAAGATATTTCTGGATTTATAGCTTTAGGCTCAGAATTAGATGAAGAAGGAAATGTGGTTAAAAAAGAACTTCATAATATAGAAGTGAAAGAAAATGAAAATGCTAAAATTGAATTAGATAAATATTCTACTTTTGAAGGAGATACAGTTAATATAACTATTACTCCTAAAGAAGGTTATGAATTAGATAAATTAACTATTCTAGATAAAGATGGTAAAGAAGTAAAATTTGTAAGTGCTGAAGGTGGAGTTAAATTTACAATGCCCACAAGTGATGTAACAATTAGTGCAACATTCAAAAAGATAGAAACTCCAGTAACAAATACAACAGAAGAAGAGAATCCAAAAACTGGTGATAACATTTTGATGTATCTTGGTTTAGGACTTGCCAGTGTTGCAGTAGCTACATTAAGTGTTAAAAAACTTAGAAAATCAAATTAATTTGAAAGTTTAAATTGGTTATAAACATATTACTTTAAAAGGAAGTAATATGTTTTTTTTGTCAACAAAATTGTTAAGCCAAAAAATTGGGGTTGACTTTAAAAGTTCGGGGGGGGTATACTTATAGTAGGAAAGGAGAAAACTTGAAACAAAATAGTTTTAAAGAAAGGAAGAGGATATTATGAAAAAATTAAAATTATTTGTAACAGCAATTATTGCTATGTTAGTTGCAACAGTTAGTGTTCATGCAACAACATTAAATATGCATTCAGATTTGACTGAATTAGCATTAAAAGAAGACAAAGTTGAAGAAAATGTTCATTATGTTACTGCAACTGTAAAAGTAAATAAAGATAATATCAATGCTATACTAAATTATAAAGCAGGTCATAGTGGATCTAATGGTGAAGCATACATTGGTGTATTTTACTTTTCTGCCCAATTACCTGTAGACTTTGATGGTGCTAATGGTCCTAAAGTATTAGAAAAAGCCGGTGCTCATGTTACTGATAAAGTATCTTTAGAAGAAGCTATGAAAGAGGCTCAAGATATGGCTCTAAAACAATATAACGATGCAGTATTTAATAGCAAGCCTGAAAATTTAGGTAATAAGTTAAAAGATGAGTATGGTAATGACATATCTCATGATAGTAAAGATACTATGTGGAATCTTGGTGTAGAAGTATTATATAAAGATAGCGCAACTGGTGAATGGAAAGAATTTGAAAAAAAAGATACTGGTACACAAACAATTGGAGCTTGGATAGCGCAAAAAGTTGGTGTTGATTCTGTAAGTGATGAAGATTATGGTACAAAGTTTATATTTTCTGTACCAGAATATAAGAATTTATTATTATGGAGAGTAACTAATACTACAAATGATAATGTTGTTTCTGAAGAATGGGTACAAGTTACTTATGATATTGAATTCCCTATAACAGCATCAAATGGAGATAGATCATATTATTATTTAACTATGGAACAAGCATTAGAAGAAGTAGAAAAAACTGGTGCAACAGATATTACTGTTTATAATGATACAGAAGTAGAAGAAGATGTTACTGTACCTACAGGTGTAACTATTAAAACTGCTAATAGTGCTAAATTAACATTCAATGGTGATGTTACAATTGAAGCTGGTGCTGAAGTTACTGGTGATAATGTTATATATGCTGAAGGAGTAAAAGTTACAAAATATTATGCTGTAACAACTGAAGCTGAACATGGTAAAGTAACTGTTGATAAATCATCTGCTCAAAAAGATGAAGTAGTTAAAATTACTGTTAAAGCTGATGAAGGATATGAATTAGATAAATTATACGTTGATGGCAAAGAACAAAAAGAATTAACATTTAAAATGCCTGGAAAAGATGTAGTTGTAAAAGCAACATTTAAGAAAATAGCTGTACAAGAAACTACAACTGAAAAAACTGAAGAAGAAAATCCTAAAACTGGTGATAATATTTTAATGTATCTAAGTTTAGGACTAGCAAGTGTTGCAGTATCTGCAGTAAGTGTTAAAAAATTTAGAAAATCAAATTAATAAAATTTAAGAGCAAGTTTTAAATAACTTGTTCTTTTTTAATGCAATTAAGTAATAAAAATAGAAAATATAAACTATTATATTTATAGTTATTTAATAATTTTTAATAATTTTTTTAGTGCATTTATAGTAAAAAAGTGCTATATTATTATTTCGGGGGAGAGATAAATAAATGAGAAAAATAACTGATTTTATTGTAAAAGGACGATATGTTTTTTTAGCATTATTTGTAGTTGTAGCATTATTTAGTTTATATTTATCTACTAAAGTAAATATAAATGAAGATATTATGAAATATCTTCCTAAGACAAGTGAAACTAAAATTGGTAAAGATATTATGGATGAAGAATTTACTGAACAAGATTTTTCCGTACTTAATGTTATGTTTAAAGGATTAACAAATAATGAAAAAGAAGATACTTTAAAAAAGCTTCAAAGTATTGATGGAGTAAGTTCGGTAGATTATGAAAATACAGAAGAATATAATAAAGATGAATATACTTTATATGTTCTAAATGTAGATGATTATAACGATTCAGATACTGCCGCTAATGTTTATAATTATGTTAAAGATAATTTTAAAACTGCAGGAATGAATGGATTTATATATGATGAAAACAAACCAGTATTACAATTATGGATTGTAATACTTGCTATAGCTTGTGCCATGGTAATTTTAATAATATTAAGTGATTCTTATGTAGAACCATGGCTATACTTAATTTCTATAGGAATAGCTGTATTCATTAATAAAGGCACTAATATTATGTTTGATAGTGTTTCCTCTATAACAAATTCAATTGTGGCCATCTTACAACTTGCTTTATCTATGGACTATTCAATTATGTTATCTAATAGATATAAACAAGAAAAACTAAATCATAGTAATAAAATAGATGCGATGAAAGAAGCTTTATATCATTCTTTTAAAGCAATATCAAGTAGTTCGGTTACAACAATTGTCGGTTTAGTTGCTCTTGTATTTATGAGTTTTACCATTGGTAAAGATTTAGGTTTTGTATTAGCAAAAGGTGTATTATTAAGTTTAATTAGTATATTCTTTTGTTTACCAGCCTTACTTTTAATCTTTGACGATTTAATTGCCAAAACTAAAAAGAAATCTCCTAAATTTAATTTAACTAAATTAGGAAATTATATATATAAGACTAGATACATTCAAGCAATTTTAATAATTGCCTTATTTATCGGTGCATATCTATTAAAAGGAAGTATTGGCATACTTTATACTGATTCAGAACAAGATAAAGTAGGAAAAGTTTTCCCAGTAAACAATCAAATTGCTATAGTATATAACAATAAATACGAAAAATTAATAGCAAATTATTGTAAAAAATTAGATCAAGATGAAAAAATAGATCAAGTATTATGTTATGCAAATACCATTAATGAAAAATTAGCCTATGATGAATTAAATAATAAGTTTAAAGATTTAGGTCAAGATACTGAAATAGAAGAGTATCTAATAAAACTTATTTATTACAATTATTATAATAAAGATGCCAATAATAAAATGACATTAAATGAATTTATTTCTTTTATTAAAAGTGATATTTATACGAATGATAATTTTAGTGAATCAATAGATCAAGATACTAAAGATAATTTAGATATACTTGAAAATTTTACATCATCTTCTTTAATGAACAAGAAGAGAAGTATCAAAGAAATTGCAGATATTTTAAGAATAAATGAAGATGATGCTGAAAAAATCTTAATTTACTATAATAGTAAAAATGTTGCAACTAAAATGACTATTAAAGATTTTGTTAACTTTATGCTTAATGATGTAGCAAGTGATAAAGAATATTCAAAAAGTTTAGATGCTAAAACTATTGCCAAATTAAAACAATTACAAAGATTTACTGATAAAAATAATATAAGCAAAGAGATGAATGCAAGTGAACTTTCTAGTATTTTTGGCATAGATAAAAATTTAATCTCGCAATTATTCTTATTTTATCGAACAAGCATTGATAGCAATACTAAAATGACATTAAATGAGTTTGCAACATTTGCCACAAACTTAGCAAATAATCCTGAATTTGTCTCTAATTTTAGTGATGAAGAAAAAGAACTACTTCCACTATTATTAAAATTGAGTAATGATGAAGTAGAAGTAAAAAAATCAAGTATAGAGATGAAAAAAATATTACAAGAATTAAATATGATGGTAGATGAAGATACCATAAATCTTTTATATACACTTTATACAGGATATACAACAAATGACACTCTAACATTAGTTGATTTTGCTGAAAAAGCATTAAGTATGGCAAATACTCCAGAATATAGTATCTATTTTAAAGACGAAATAAAAAAAGAATTAAATAGTATAGGTCAATTAAAACTCTTTTACCAAACTGCCATTTTATCTCCTACATTTTTCAAAACAATACTGGATTCAAAAACAATTGAGCTAATAAATAATCAAGGAATTCTTCTAGATACCACAAAAACTCCTCAAGATTGGATTACTACAATCTTAGAAAATAATGAATTAGGAGAAAAATTAAAAGTAGAAGCTCCAAAAGATTATGAAACTTTACAAAAAGCAAATTATGTTATAAATCATTTTGATACTAGATATACTAGTAGAGAACTTGTTGAAGCATTAACAGTAGATCCTATTATGACAAGTGTTGTTTACGGCGAAAAAAATAATGGAAAAAGTAATAATATATCTCTAAAAGAAATAATTATCTTCCTATATCAAAATAAAGATAATACGCTAATACAAGAAAAATTAGCAAACTTACCAACAAATCAATTATTATTAGCATATCAAGTAATTATAAATCGTAAAAATTCTTTTTCTTACCAAGAAATTAGTAATATATTAGGAATAGGAGTAGAGAAAACAAAGCAAGTATTTGGCATATATGATTATTATAATGAAGAAACAAAAATGACACCATTAGAATTTACAAATTTAATATTAAATAATAAAGATAACGAGTTATTAAAAGATAAAATATCTAATAGAGAGATTAGTGAACTATCTTTAGTTAAAGAAGTAATGACATCAACACTCAATAATACTAAATATACATCTTCTAGTTTAAGTTCATTACTAAATATAGATAATAATACGATGAGTTTATTATTTAGTTTATATAATTCTAAATATATAAAAAATAGTCAAGAAATTTCATTATATAACTATGTTCAATTTACTATTAAAGATGTGATGAATAGCAAAGATTATTCGGCAAAATTTGATAGTGAAAAAAGAGAAAAATTAACAACTATTAATGATATAATGAATAAATCTTTAAATAATGAAAAATATACATCTAAAGAAGCATTCACATCATTAGATATATTAAGTGATAATGTTGATAAAAATCTTGTAGATTTAGTATATATGTATTATGGCAGCATAAAAGAATATAATGATAGTTGGAAAATGACAATTGAAGAATTTATTAATTATTTAAATTCTGATATTTTAACTGATTCAAAATTTAATGATTTCATAAGTTCTAAAAAAAGGACAACTATTACTGATGCTAAAAAAACAGTTGCTAAATCAAAAGATTTAATTGTAGCAGACAAATATTCAAGAGTCATCTTAAATACAAAATATGCAGCTGAAGATAAAGATACTTATAAGTTTATTAATTCTATTCAAGATGAAATAGGTAATAATGATGACATATATATTGTCGGAAATTCTCCTATGGCAGTAGAAATGAGTAAAACATTTAATGATGAATTAAATAAGATTACAATTTTAACAATGATATTTATATTTATTGTCGTAGCCATAACATTTAAAGATTTAATAATTCCATTTGTTTTAGTACTTATTATTCAAACTGCTGTATATTTAACTATGAGTGCTATTTCTATTACGGGAGGTTCAGTATATTTCATAGCTTTATTAATAGTTCAAGCAATATTAATGGGGGCTACAATAGATTACGCCATTGTTTATACATCTTATTATCGTGAATCAAGATTAACAATGGGAATTAAAGATTCAGTAATTAATGCTTATAATAAATCAATTCATACCATCCTTAGTTCTTCATCAATATTAATAATTGTTACCTTAATAGTAGCATACTTTGCATCAGCAATTGCAGCTAAAATATGTGAAACTATTTCTCAAGGTACTTTTGCTTCAGTAATATTAATTTTATTTGTCTTGCCTGGTGTACTTGCGGCAACAGATAAAATTATTTGTCGAAAAGGATATTATAAAGAGCAAAAAAAAGAATGATAATTAGAAAGATTAATTAAATCATTCTTTTTTTGTTTAGTAATTTTTATTAAAAAAATAAAATTTTAAAAAAACTCTTGCAAAATTTATTATTTAGAGTGATAAATATTATAAGTTTTAATTAGTGATTGAAACTTATATAAGAAGATTAGATGTAGGAGTTGATGAATTATGATTAAAAAAATTAAAATACATAAGAAAGCTATTATAGTTACTAGTGTTATTTTAATTTTAGGAATTGTTTTATTAATTTCTTTTATTGTTTCTAATAAGTTTGATTATCAAAAACATAAAGATAAAATAAATGAAAAGGTTAATAATCAAAATAGTGAAGTAAAAGAAGAGCAATCAATTGAAAATGAAAAAGAATCTTCAGAGGAAGAAAATAAAAAAGAAGATGAACAAACTGTTGATTCAAATAATAATTTGCAAACAAAAGAAAATACAAAAAATAATAGTAAAAATAAAAGTAATTCAAAGTCTAAAGATACTAATATAAGTGAAAATAAAGAAAATAATACAGAAGAAAACAAAGAAGAAACAAAGATAAAGCATATTTGTTCAGATGCTGACTCAGAATATGTTAGTTGGAAAAATAATTATTTACAAAAATACAATACTTCAAGATTATATGATTCTTTTGATCAAGCTTATGCAGCAGGAGAAAAAATATCATATTATTCTTATGGCTTTATTGTTGACAAAGCCCCATCAAGATATTCAGATGATAATTGTACAAAAGAAGTTTATAGTTTAGAAATTTATGTTCCAAGTGGAATATGTGAAGGAAATCAAGTTGTTTATGTTCCTAATAATGTAGATATTATTGGGCAACAATTAACATCAGTAGATTATCTAAAACAAATAGGTTATGCGTGTGAGGGTAAAAATTTATAATTTGTTACTTGAATAGCATATTATCTTTTTAATATAAGTTAATCTAAAAACATATTATTTATTGGTGAATAATATGTTTTTTAATGATATTCATACAAGAATACGTTTTACATTTTTAGTAGTAATTATAATTTTATTGTTAGTAATAGGTAAAGTATTTTATATTCAAGTTATATCTTATAATAAGCTTTCAAAAATTACGGAAGATTTATGGAGTAGAAAGATGACTATTAATGCACCAAGGGGAGATATAGTTGATCGTAATGGTAATATTTTAGCAACTAGTTTAGTTACAACAACTATATATGTAGTACCTAATCAAATTAAAGATAAAGAAAAAGTATCAAAAGATATAGCTGAAATTTTAAATTGTGATTATGATGATGTTTATAAATATGTATCTAAACATAGTAGTATGGAAATCATTAGAAAAGGAATGGATTTAGATAGTGAAACAGCAGATAAAATAGATAAACTAGGTTATGATGGAGTATATTTGGTAGTGGATTCGAAAAGATATTATCCTTATGGGGAAACTTTAGCTCATATTATTGGCTTTGTTGGCAGTGATAATCAAGGACTATCAGGCTTAGAACTTACTTATGATAAATATTTAACTGGTACTAATGGGGAGTTAAAATATTATAGTGATGGTAAAGGTAATAAACTAGAAATACCAGATAGTTATGTGGCTCCGACTAAAGGAATGACTTTAAAATTAACTTTAGATTTAGAACTTATTAAAGCCGTTGACAATGAGATAAATAATGCGATGGATAAATATGATTCGGAATCTGCTTTAGCTATTGCGATGCGGCCTAAAACAGGAGAGATACTAG
>CANQDM010000022.1 GCA_947591505.1 uncultured Bacilli bacterium
TATCTTTATATATATTATCTATTATCTTTTTTATTTCTCTATTTACATAATTATGATAACTTTCTAACTCTTCACTATATTTTAAAAATTTTTGATGAACTAATTTTTCTTCTTTTTCTAAGAATGGTAACATATGTTTTCGATATCTATTTCTCGTATGAATATCATCTTCATTTGATTTATCGATTACATAAGGAATATTATATTTATTTATATATTCTAATATTTCTTTTTTATTGACATATAAAAGGGGTCTTACAATATCATAATCATCATTATGACTAATTTTAGGAATACCTATATACCCCTTTAAATTACTACCTCTTACTATCCGCATTAAAATAGTTTCTTCTAAATCATTACCATGATGAGCAGTCATTAAATATTGAGCATGATGTTTTTTTACAATATTATCTAAGATTTTATAACGCTTTTCTCTACCTTCACTTTCAGTAAATTTATTATTTTTATAATCTTTTATTTCATCATAGACAAATGTTATATTATTATCATCACAATATTTTTTAACCATTTTGGCTTCTTCTTTATTTTCATATCTTGTATTATGATTGATATGAACACAAATTAATTTTAAATTTTTCTTCTTTTGCATTGATAAAAGAATGTGCAATAAACACATTGAATCAGGACCACCAGATGTAGCAATTACAATTGTATCATTATTATTTAATAAATTATTTAAATAATCTTGTACTTCTTTCATAATATCACAATGCATATTGTATCTAAAAGTAGTTAATTTAGCAAGGAATATCACTTAAATATCACAAAAAAAGAAGAATTATCTTCCTAAATTATTTAATTCTCCCAATAGTGTATTTTCACTTAACTCATTATAAATTTGCTCTGGACTTTTATTTGCCCAACGATTAATAAATTCTTGTTGTCTTTTTTGAGCTTCTAATGCCGTAATTTCATAATATTCTATAAATTGTATTTCATTATAGAAAGCATTAAAAAACTTTTCAAATGAACAAGCAAATTTTATTTCAATACTAGTGTATTCACAATGTTCACAAATAATACGATTTTCATTAATAATTTTACCAATATTATTTAATTGTAAAAATTCTTTTATTTCTTCAATTACATCAGTATTAAAAATATTAAAATCATATGTATCATTAATTTCATCAACATTTTTATTTATGTCAGATTCGGAAATATTTTTATAACAAGTTTGTACACATTGTAATAGAAATTTGTAATATTCATTTCTTCGATTAATAATTTTCCAATCTTCATCATTAATTTTTTTATAATAATTGTACTTTTCTGCTTCTCTATTATGATTTTCTTGAACAGTTCTTAAATTTATTATTTTATCTACTATTTCCATAAACCCTCCATCAGTTAATTAAATATTTTACTAACTTTTTTGTTATTGTCAAGAAAAACAAGTAAATAAAAAGTATTGCTTTTTTAAGTAATTCATTTAATATTTTTTAAATTAAAATCTAACATTTCTTTAATATTACCATCAAGAATAGAATCAGGATCATTATTTTCATAATTACTTCTTGTATCTTTTACGAGTTTGTAAGGCTCTAAAATATAACTTCTAATTTGGCTACCAAAATCAATATTCATTTGACTTCCCTTTAACGCATTCTTTTTGGCATCTTCTTCTTGCAAATATTTTTCATATAATTTATTTTTTAATATTTTTAAAGCTATTTCTTTGTTTTTAAGTTGACTTCTTTCATTTTGACAAGTTACAACAATTTTTGAAGGTAAATGGGTGATTCGTACTGCTGAATTAGAAGTGTTAACTGACTGACCACCTGCTCCAGATGAATGATAAACATCAATTTTTAAATCTGATTCTTTTATTTCAATATTTGGTGTATCTGTAAATTCTGGCGTTACAGTTACGGAAGCAAAAGAGGTATGTCTTCTTTTACCAGCATCAAATGGCGAAATCCGTACTAAACGGTGAACACCACTTTCCCGTTTTAAATAACCATAAGCATCTTCACCACTTATTTTAATCAAAACAGATTTAAGGCCTGCTTCTTCACCCGGAGTTTCATATATTACCTCATAAGTATAATCATTTTTTTCACAAAATCTTTCATACATTCGTAAAAGCATTGATGCCCAATCACAAGATTCAGTTCCCCCTGCTCCAGGATGAATTTCTAAATAACAATTTAAATTATCATACTCACCACTTAAATGAATTTCTTTTTCTAATTTTGTTATTTCTTCTTCTAGATTGGTTAATTCTTTATTATATTCTTCTTCTGAAAGTTCATTATTTAATAACTCTAATGTGTTTATACTATCTAAAAGATTATTATAATTATCGATAATCTTTTTTAATTTTTGGTATTCTTTATTAATATTATTGGCATAAGAAAAATCTTGCCAAAAATTCTCTTTTTTAGTTATCTCTTCTAATTCTTTTAATTTTGCTTCCTTACTATGGATGTCAAAGTGACCTCCCAAGAGTAAGTAAATTTTCTTTTAATTCATTTAGTTCCATTTTAACTCTCCACTGTTACTATTTGTGATACTTCCGACTCACTATAAGAAATTTTAATTTTATCATCTTTCTTTAAGAATGGTAGAATAGTTTTACCTATATTTATATCACAATAATATAATTTATCTTCCATATCAGTTATATAATAATTAGTATTGCCATTAATAACTGCACTAGTTATCGTTTTAATTGTAATGGTAGTATCTTTTAAATTAGTAGTATCTATTGTTGGATTTTCGCCTAAATATTTTTTAACGGCAGCATCAATACCTAAAGATGAATCACTAACAATTACTTTTTGATAATCAGCAACATCAATAAAAGCATACATTTTAACAAGACCAGCATCATCTTTTAAACTTAAAAGATAGGTTGGTTTATTATTCAAATTAATTAAAAGTGGGAATGATGCTTCGTAACCTTTTTCTTGTACTAGCCCTTCAGCTGAAGCCATTGCACTATATTCTTCAGCCCCAGGAGCACTATAATAATGCGCATCTTTTGTTCTTAAATTAACTAAGATAAAACCTAAGTTAGATTCATCAGATGAAACAGATGTTATACCAGTATATAAATAAACATCATCATCCATTACTAAGTAATTATAGCCTTCTGTAGTATTAATAACATCTTTTTGCCCAAAGATAGAGTTTAAAAATCCATTTCGATATTCGCCCCAGTTATCTACTTGTTCAATAATTAGATCTGCACTATAAACATGGTCTACCCAAGTTGGAATATCTTTAATAGAATATTTTTCACTTTTACCCGTAATAGGATCTAAAATAACTGCTCCATTAATTTCTTTCTTTAAACCAACACCACTATATTTAACTGTTGGTACTATCCAATAAGGATTTCCATCATTATCGATTTCAAATGAGGCATCATCAAAAATAGTAGTTGGATAACTAAGTCTTAATTTTCTATATAAATTTTCAAAAAAGTAAGCACTAGGCATATAACGCATACCTTTATCCATTTGTTTTAAACTAGATGCACCACTTACAGAATCAACCATTATGTATCCTTTAATACCATCATCACGATTAGTAAAATATTTAATTAAACCAGCATATTCCAAAGGAGTAACTCTAACTATTTCATTATTATAATTAATTTGGGTATATAAATCACTTACATAAAATTGGCTAACCCAAGAGGTAAATTCACCCATTTTACGATCTCCTAATTTTTGGCTACTTTCTTTATCAATTAAAGGTATTTTAGTAAAATCAGCCTCTTTAATATCACTAATAAACTCATGCGTTTCATCGACTCTTATTCTCCTGCTATAACTTTTAGCATTAAAAAATGGGGATAAAACTATATTTATAAATAAAATTAAACCAATTATTGATAAAGCCCCAATAACAAGATAGCCAATTATACCATTATTTTTGTATCTACGCATTCTTACCATATCTTCAATTTTGCTGAAAGAACTAACACAGACAAAAATGGCAAAAATAATAAAAATAAAAGAATAAAATTCTGGACTACTTAAATTAATTGGCGGCAACATAAAATAATATAAAATTAATGTTACTAAAATCATACCAACTGTTACTAAAATATTTTTTTTCAAATTAAATCACCTAATAAAATTATAGCAAAAGATAGATAATTTTACTACTTATATTAACCTAAAATTAGCATTTGGATTAAGAAAAGTAAGCTAGTTATAAAAGATGTAATCGCTATTATAATTGTAGCCATTGTAAAACCATTTTCATTTTTTACTCTTACAAGTTTTAAAGTGTTTTCCCTTTTTATAGACTTATCTATTTCACCATATTCATTTATTTGACCAAGATATTCGCCATTTCTATCATATACATTACCATATTCATCAGTAACTGCATCATTAGGTATTTCTCTTTCTTCATTATTAATATCCTGAGTCTCTTCTGATACTTTATCTTCTCTTTCAGCAGCATCTTGAACTGGCATTTTCTCTTTAATTTCTTCACATTTCTTTTGCAATTTTTCCGCATAATCATACTCAACATTATTTAAACTTAAAGAAGTTTTTTCTTCTGTTTTCAAAAAATAATTACATCTATTATTTAAATCATTAGCAACTTTTACCATAAAATTATCTTTTACACGACTACGCATGGCAACTTCTAATGTTACTGGTTCAATTAATTCTCTTTTTAAAGTATCAGTATAATTTAAATTTTCATTAATATGTTCAAAACTTCCTATACTATCTTGATAATTTAGTCTTACTTCACAATATTTAGAGCCAAATGAATTATCTTTAACATTAAAATTAATATATGCTTTTAAATCAGTGGTTTTTTGATTTTTTAAACTATCAATAATTCTATTTTTTAAATCTACTATATCTTCAATACTTAATTCAGAAATACCTTCTTCAGCTAATTTTCCTTTCTCTTCATCACTTAAAGTAGTACTACTAATAAAATTTCTTAATTGATCAGTATTTTTAATAGTGCCATTTTTAATCAATTCTTTTAACAAATTTAGATATTCATCATAAGTTTTAGGTTTTTCTTGCTTATTTAAATCTTTAATTTTTTGCAAATTTTCAATTATAAATTTTAGTTCTTCTGGCGTTGGCTTAACTTTAACATCGTTTACTATTTTATATGCTTCATAATTATTATTTTCTAAATTAACAACAAAATTATTACCATTATTATCAGTAAAAGATAACTCTTGCATTATATCAACCTACTCTAAAATAAGTTTACTAAAAATAAATTAGAAACACAATAAATTAAAGAATACATAAGTCAACAAAATGTTAATAACTATTTGATTTCTATTAATTTATTAATCTTTTTTAAATAAGTAGAATTATCTAAAATACTTTTTACTACTTTACCATCACTACCTGAGGCATGAATAATATAATGTTTATTATTTTCCACACCAATATATAACATAACATGACCATTCATATATAATAAACTGGGATTAGTACCATCTATAATATTTAATTTTTCTATATCACTAATACTACCTAAGTTAATAACACTTCCCACACTAGAATTTTGACTGGAAGTATTTCTGGGAAAAATAAAACCAAATGTCCGATATAAATTACTAATAAAACTAGAGCAATCAACACCTACATCTTTACCACCCCAACTATATGGAGTATTAATATAAGCATTAGCAAGTTTATAAACATTCTCTTTTGTATAAGGTAAATACCCTAAACTAACATCATCATTATTTATAGTTATTTCTTTTTTTTCCACATAACCAATATTACTTTTTATAGGCATCATTAAAACCAAACTATCTTGATTTACTTTAACTAAAGGTAATTTAACACTCATATCTAAAATAGTATCATTAATATTAAAAGATGTTTTAGTAATAATACCAAATGAATTGTTTTTAATAAAATAGTTATAATCACTATCAGATACATATGCTACATCACTTTGGAGTACCCAACCAAAATATGTAGAACTTATCACAAAATACCATAAATTATCTAAACTTTGATGAATAATTAAGACTGATGTATTAACAAGTAATTCTGTTTCTTGTAATCTATCAAAATCTTTAACATTCTTCTTATCATAAAAAGATATATTAGTAGGAAAACTTCTTAAATTAGTTCTTTTTACTACAATACCTTTTGTAATATTTGAATCTATATTATCTAAATTACGATTATTTAAAATGTTATCTATATTACTAGTATTATACTCTATATCACCATCATATTTAGGAAGTTTTGGTAAATCATAACTTGTTATATATTTTTTTATTTCTTCTTTAGTTAAACTTTTAATATTATCTATATCATATAAAGTATTAGTTCTTTCTTTAATTTTTTTATTATATTCTTGTATTTTTTGCAAAGTTAAAATTACTTTTTCATCTATATTTTCTTTAACTATATTGTTATTAGAATTATTATTTTCTTTAGAATCATTAACATTACTAGTAGAATTATTATTTAATTCAATTTTTTCTACTTTTAAACCTTTATTTATTAATTCTTGTAAGGAAATAATTTTTTTATCTATAATACTTTTCAACTTAAATTCATCTCCATTAGAAAATCTTATTAAAATATTAGATATTTTAATACAAGGAGATACATAAATATAACTATCATCTCGATAGAATTCTTCTAAATCATTACTACATTCTTGATTTAAGTATACTATTTCAAAATCTATCTTATTTTTAATATTTACTACTACACCATGAGAATTATTAACATTAAAATTAGATAATAAAATTAAATTTATAATACAAAGTATGCCAATTAAAAAAATATATTTATTAGTCATAATATAACCTCTAAATATATTTTGTTCTATTTTAATTTTTTTATTTGGGTATACATTCTTGAATGATAACCATTGTTATTATAAAAATTTATTCCTAGATTGTTATAAGCAAAAACATCTACTAAAACGTATTCGCAATTTTTTTCTTTAAAATAATTTTCTAATTTATTAATTAAACTTTTACCAACACTTTTAGAACGAGCATTTTTAGTTACAATAAGTTCAGTTATTATTCCTCTTTTAGGACATTTATAATCTAAGTAATCATATTTATCATAAGGTGGTATGGTACCCATAATGAGTCCAATTACTTTATTATCTTCTATTGCTAAATAACATTTACCATTATTTTTATTAACATTTTCTAAATCAACTAAAGCCATTTTTTCATAATAATCAGGATGTACTTGATCAAGGGCGTCTTTATCAATTGAAACAATATACTCTTCTAATTCTGTTAATAGTTTTCTTACATCTTCTAAATATTTATCTTCATACTCAATTATTTTCATTATTAAATATAAAAACTTCTCCTTCCTTAACTTTTTTAATTATATAATTATTATTTGTGTATTCCGCAATAACATTATGCCAAAAAGAATATGCAATAGGATTATTTTCCATAGGTTCAACTTCCCAATTTCCTTTAAATTTTGTAAATATATCATATGCTACTCTTTTTCCAATATGATTTCTTCTATATTTAGGTAAAATTAAAAATTCAGCAATGCTTTTTCCATTTTTATTAAATTTTAAATTTTCATTAACTAAAACCATTCCTAAATATTTTTCTTTATTTTTTATAAAATAAGCTAATCTATCAGTATCTATAAAATAGTTATCAAACCAATTATATTCAAAAAGACAATCATCATTAATATCATTATCAATATACTGAGAACCATCATATAACGCAAATTGAAGTAATGCATACATTTTGTTTTTTTCAGCACTTTTAGCTTCGACTATTTCATAATTCATATTTTCGCCTTCTATACTATTTATTTTCCTATTTCTTAGTTTTACTTAATTTGTTTTATCATCAATTTTTTTACTAATGTCTTTTAATGTTTCTAAATATGCTTTTTCCACAGGACTAATTTCTTTTACTTGATATTTTCTGTATTCACTTTTTGCTTTTTTTATTGCCTCATCATGACTTATAGAACCAGCCCCAATTAATGGCTTTCCTCCTGTGGTAGACAAAATGGTATCAAGTTCTCTTATATAATCTTCCATATACATTTGTTTATGTCTAATTGCTTGAATTTCAGCAAAATCAAAGTATCCTGAAACTAAATTATTTAAAATTTTTAATTCTTCTTCTGTTAAATAATTTTTAGCAATTACTACATCACTCATAACTGGAATATCACCACTAAAAGTTGTAAGTCCCATGAATGGTTTTTCTGAATCAGCTCTTTCATAGATTACTTCTGAAGCAGTATGACCATGTGTTGCAAAATGAAGTTTATTTTGTACAATTTTAAAAAACTCAATAGACTTTTCATCATTTGGATTATAATCAACTGCAGTGGCATATAAATCTAAAACTTGACGATAGAGAACTTTTTCTGAAGATCTGATATCCTTAATTCTAGCTAATAATTCTTTCCAGTAATTGCCACCAGCATTGCCTTTAAGACGCTCATCATCTAATGTAAATCCTTTAATCATATATTCTTTTAATCTTTCAGTAGCCCATTTTCTAAAATTAGTAGCTATTTTAGATTTAATACGATATCCTAAAGAAATAATCATGTCTAAATTATAAAATGGAATTTCTCGTGAAACTTCTCTATTTCCTTCTTTTCGAACTTGTCGGAAATTTTGACATGTTGAAATTTTATCCAGTTCACCTTCTAAATAAATATTGTTTATATGTTCAACAATATTAGTTCTTGAAGTTTTAAAAAGCAATGCCATTTGTTGTTGAGATAACCAAACAGTTTCATTTTCTAATTTTACATCGATTTTAGTTTCTCCATCTTCTGATTGATATATTATTATATTATTAGAATTATTTTTATTATCCATTTATATGCACCTCCTTAAATTTAAAAAATACCAAACATTTATCTTTATTTTCAATATTTATCTATCAATTTAATTATATAAATTTTTTGTTATTCAATCAAATTATTTTCATTAACTTGTTTTTGTAGTAATTCTAATTCTTTAAGATTTTTATTATTTTTTAATGCTTCCATTTGTCTTCTTGCAAAATTATTTAATCTAATAAGCCTTTCTCTTTGTGATAATTTTTCTTCAATTAATATGGCATTAATATTTTGTAAATTATTAAGTATGACTAAGTGCAATATATCAGTATAGTCTCTCATATTACCATTTTGAGCTAATTTTGGATTACTATCTCGCCACTCTTTTGCTGTTATTCCAAATAATGCAACATTTAATACATCTGCTTCTTCAGCATAAATAAATTCTTTTTGTTTTTCAGTTAAAGTCGGAACAATACATTTTTTTATTGCATCAGTATGAATCACATAAGTAACTTTTGATAAAAGTCTAGTAGCATTCCATTCAACTTTTTCTCTATAAGCTTCATTTGTTTTTAGTCTTTCAAATTCTGTTATTAAATACAATTTAAACTCTGGCGACAACCAACTAGCAAATTCAAAAGCAATATCTGGATGAGCAAATGTACCGCTATTATATCTCCCTGGTTTTGAAACTATACCAATAGAATTTGTAGCAGTAATCCATTTCTTTGGAGTCATCACAAAAGCATTTGTACCAGATTCATTTTTAAACCCATCGAATTCGACGGAATTAAAATCTGGATTATTTAAAAATTCCCAAGTACCTAAAAATAGAATAGTATTTGTAGTCCTCATCCAGTTTTGAACTATATAGTCAGTTCTATCTTTATCTTTATATCGTGCTAAATCAGTTAAAGAAATATAATTTACATTATTAATTCGCATAATTCCAATTCTATCTTCTTTAGCAATAATTTCAGTAGTTAATAAATCTTTTTTCATTTTCCAAACCTCCCTTTATTTTTGTACAATATAATTGTATCATGCGAACAATTGTATTCGCAAGTTATTTTAACATTTTTCTTACAAAAAATGCCACCAAATTATTTGATGACATTTATTTATTATAATATTCTTTGTGCTTTATTTATTTCAGGTAGCCCATAGAAGTAATTGCACATATCTAAATCACTAATTGGTTCTTCCAATATTTGTTCAAAATTCAACAAACTTTCATCAGGCCCAAAGCATAATATAAAATCTCCTTTTTCATAAAAATCTGAATATTCTTCGGGGTAACACAAGTATCCTTGAAAAATATTTTTTACATCAAAATTTTTAGTTGTAATTGCAATAATTCCTTCTTGTTTTGTATTGTATCCTAAAGCACTATCTTTATGTGATCCATAAAATTCATAAACAATAGGATATGAAAAGCATCTTATTACATATTCTTTTTCTGTTTTATTATTTAATATCTTAACAATATTTTCCAAATAATCTTTTATTGTTACTATCTCTTGCATAAAAAGTTTCTTAAACCTACTACTTTCCACAACAATTTTTATACTTTTTACCACTGCCGCATGGACATGGATCATTTCTACCTATTTTATTTACTCTTTTAGGAGTACTTTTAACTGTTTCTTTACCATCATTAGCAGTTCCTTTTAAAGTTTGAGTTCTTTCCGTATTTTGTCTTACTTCAGCTTTAAGCAAGAATTGTGCAGTTAAATCTTCAATCTTAACAAGTAAGTCATCGAACATTTCAAATCCCTCCATAGTATAAGCTTGAATTGGATTTGTTTGACTATAACCACGAAGACCAATACCTTCTTTTAAATGTTCCATTGCACTCATATGTTCTACCCAGTTTGAATCAATAATTCGAAGAGATATTGCTTTTTCAAATTCATTCATTACTGGTGTATCTACCATTTTAACTTCATAATCTTTAATAATTAAATCATAAATTTTATCTCTTAATTCTTCATCTGATAAATCTTTAACATCTTTAATTTTTAAACTATTATTTTTTAAATAATTAGCATTAACATATTCTACTAATTCTTTTAAATCTTCTTCACTTATCGAACCATTTTTATCAAAATGACTAGAAATTAAATTAGTAATGGTATTTCTAAATACTCCTAGAATATTATCATGAATACTATCTTGATCTAATATTTCATTTCTTCTTGCATAAATTATTTCTCTTTGTTCATTTAAAACATTATCATAATCAAGTAAAGTTTTACGAATATCATAGTTGTTACCTTCAACTTTCTTTTGGGCTGTTTCAATACTTCTAGTTAATGCTTTAGAACGAATAGCTTGAGTTTCATCAATACCAAGAGAAGTTAACATAGTTTTAATTCTCTCTGTCCCAAAACGACGCATTAAATCATCTTCAAAAGAAACAAAGAATTGACTTTTACCAGGATCTCCTTGACGACCAGCACGACCACGAAGTTGGTTATCAATACGTCTTGATTCATGTCTTTCGGTACCAATTACGCAAAGACCACCAAGTTCTTTAACACCTTCGCCAAGTTTAATATCGGTACCACGACCAGCCATGTTAGTAGCAAGAGTTATAGCACCTTTTTCACCAGCTTTAGCAATTATTTCGGCTTCTCTTTCGTGATTTTTTGCATTTAATACTTCATGCTTTAAACCGGCTTTTTTAAGTAGACCACTTAAATATTCATTGGCCTCAACTGAGATAGTACCAATAAGAATAGGTTCACCAGTTTCATGTATTTCTTTAACATAATTTATAATAGCGTTATATTTACCTTTACTAGTTGCATAAACTAAATCAGCATAATCTTCTCTTATAACTGGCATATTTGTAGGGATTTCAATAACATACATATTATAAATGTTAGTAAATTCTTCTTCTTCTGTTTTAGCAGTACCAGTCATACCAGATAATTTTTTATACATTCTAAATAAGTTTTGGAAAGTAATTGTTGCCATTGTTTTAGTTTCAGTATTAATAGTTACGCCTTCTTTTGCTTCAATGGCTTGATGTAAGCCTTCACTAAATTGTCTTCCTTGCATTAGACGACCAGTAAATTGATCAACAATGATAACTTCATCATTTTGCACTACATAATCAACATCTTTTTTAAAACCATAATTGGCTTTTAAGGCTTGATTTAAATGATGAACTAATGCAGTATTATCTAAATCATATAGATTGTTTAGATTAAACATTTTTTCAATTTTCTTACTACCTTCAGCAGTTAAAGAAACATTTTTAGTTTTAACATCGATATCATAATCTTCAACATCTTTTAATTTTTTAACAGCCCTATCTGCTTCTACATATAAATTACGTGAATTCATTTGACCTCCACTTATAATAAGTGGAGTTCTTGCTTCATCAATTAAAATAGAGTCGACTTCATCGATAATACAATAATTAAGAGGTCTTTGAACACGATCTTCACTTCTAACTACCATATTATCTCTTAAGTAATCAAAGCCAATTTCATTATTAGTTGAATATAAAATATCACAAGCATAAGCATCTTGCTTTTCTTTTGGGCTCATTTCTCTTAAGTTAACACCTACTGTTACGCCTAAAAGTTCATAAGCAGGTCCCATCCATTCAGCATTACGACTAGATAGGTATTCATTAGTAGTAACAACATGAACTCCTTCACCTGTTAAAGCATTAACATAAGCAGGAAATATAGTAGTTAAAGTTTTACCTTCACCAGTTTTCATTTCGGCAATATTGCCATAATGAATAGCAAGACCACCTAAAAGTTGAACATAGAAAGCTTTTTCACCAATTGTTCGATATGCTGCTTCTCTAGCTAAAGCAAAAGCCTCAACTAAAATATCATCTAATGTTTCCCCGTTTTTTAGTCTTTCTTTAAATTCTTCTGTTTTTTTCTTGAAATCACTATCTTTTAGTTTTTGCATTTCTTCATCTAATGCTACTATTTGATCAGCAATTCCTTCGAATCTTTTTAATTCTTTATACTCACTATTTAATAATCTTTTGAATAGTCCCATAATCCACCTCAAACTATATTATATCACGAGTTTAATATATCTCAAATAAAAAGAAGTCGAAACTTCTACATATCTATTATTAATTTTACTTATTTTTTTAATATCAACTTATTAATTTGATTATTTATTATATTCCATTCTTGTTCAGTTTCTATTTTTTCTAATTTAGTATCATCTAAAGGATTATAAATCGATGCATATACATTTAACTCATTATTTTCATTATAAGTATTATCTGTATAAACAACATAATGTTTACCAGTATCAGATAACATAAAACTTAATAATATTTCATATTTAATAACATTATCATTCTCATCTACAATTTCCATATATTTTTTTTCATCTAACATATTATAAACTCTTTCCTTTCTTTGATTCTTCTACTTTTAAATTAGCAAAAGTATCTCTATTTACTTCTAAAATTCCAAGTTCATTAAAGGTTATATTACATCCTAAAACTTTAGACACATATTCGGCAAATTCAAACTTTGAAATTGTTTTATGATTATTATAAATAACATTCATATAAAGCGACCGCAGTTTAAGCACTAAAGTATTCAAGTTATAATTTGTAATTTCTGATTTTATTTTATTCAAACTTATATCAAGCATAAATTTTTCAATATATTGTTCACAACTTTCTAATTTTTTATCCTTACTAGGTATTAAAAATATATTAAGGCTATATTTCAGGCTAAAATCTACCATTTGGATAAATTTCATTACTTCTTCTTCACTTTTGTATTTAGTAAGTTCAGCAATTAATCCTTTTAAATTAGCCGTAAAATAATATTTCTGCATATTCTCTTTTCCAATAACACTTTCAATTATTTCTGCTATTCGTGTTTCTTTTGGATAACTATAAGGATTTTCTTCAGAATATCTATTTGTTAGTAATTGAGTATATCCCTCATTTATACCTATACCAATATTATAAGATGCAGATTGATTTCTTTGCTTAAATCCACAATAAACCATTTTATTTTTAGAATCATAATAACTGCTTGCTAAATGAAATAATTCATGAAATATAGTGCTTTCATCAGTTTCATCAGAAATTAACATTTCATTTTTATCAGCTCTATAACTTCCTAATACAATTGAATCATTTGTAAAATCTTTCTGTTTAGAAACAAATTTTGTATTTAAACTAACAATATTTCTATAAAAATATAATAACATTTCTTCAGAAAAATTATCATGTAACATTTCAATAAATTTATTAATTGTAATTTTTATATTTTCGTTTGCATTATCTATTTCATTTGTAAGCAAATAATCAGCTTGTAATTCCGGTGGCATTTTTACTTTTTTTATGTTTTTAGGCGTATAATTAACTTGTAATTTTATACTTTCTATTATTTTGTCTCCACAATAAAAAATAATTCCATAACTATATTTAAATATTTTTTTAAATAATTTATTAACATAATTTGGAAGATGAGGTAAATGTTTAAAAAATTCTAAATTAATATTAGGATATTTAACTATAATTTTTTGAATTGCTTGTTGCATATAATAAGGTAATGTATTTAAGGTAATTCCTAATTTTTCTGAAAATAAATCAAAATCTATTATTCCAAATTCAACATTTTCTTTTAATTTATTCTTTTTCAAATTATTACCTCCTATCATACCTATATTATAATTTAAAAATATCATTTTTAATA
>CANQDM010000023.1 GCA_947591505.1 uncultured Bacilli bacterium
TAGAAGAATTAAAAATAAACTAAGTTTTTGCTTAGTCTATTTTACGTTGTTTAACTTTTTAGCTGTGAATAGTAACGTTTTTATATTGTAAAATTACTAATTTGATAGTATTTATAAAAATAATATTGTATAATAGTAATAATTTAAATTTATTTTGTAATTTAAATTAGAAAGTTAGATAAAGATGGAAGAAAGAAAGTTAAAGAAAGCATTTATTGATGTTGACAATGTTATTTGTATACCGGGTTATTTATATTTTATAAATAAGTTCTTAAATGCTAATTATCGCATTGATGACTTTAAAGAGTATATCAAAGAAAAAGAAGTTATGGATGAAGAAGCTTTAAAAGAATTTAATGAATATATTAAATATCAAAATGTTTATGAACACGCTATTATTATTCCTGGTGCTATTGAAACGTTAGAGAAATATAGTGATGATTATGATTTTTACATATCATCTTCTTGTATTAATCCAAATATTGTTGCAGAATCTGGAATGCTTTTTGCCTATAAATATGATTTTCTAATTAGTATATTACCATTTATAGATCCCAATAAATTTATTTTTATAAGTGATAAAAATGTTTTAAGGGGTTATTTGCAAATAGATGATGATATAAATCAATTGCAAAATAATAATCCATTAAGAATTTTATATCCTGCTAATCATAATTCAGAAATAAGTGAAAATATTTTAATAAAAGAAGGGATAATAAGAGCTGGTAATAATTGGCAAAATGGCTGGAATGAGATAGATAAAATATTAGAAAAAGAAAAAGTGAAAAAATTAGTAAAAATTAAATAAGCTATATTGATTTTTATTTTTTATAGATTTATACTATAAATATAGTAGGAGGGATAAAAAATGAATCAAGAATTTTTAAATTTATTTCTACCTATTTTATTTAAAACTAATAGAGAGAGTGCCTAAAATAAAAGACACTCTTTTTTATGGGAGGGGAAGTAAATGGATAAAGAAAAACTAGAATTATTAAAAAACATTACAACTAGAGAAGTAAAATTAGAAGATGCTTGCGACATATTAGAATTAAATGAATATGAAGTCTTAAGCTTAATTCGTTCGCTAAGATTAGAGGGTATTAATATTATTTGTCAAAATAGAGATGATGGGATGTACTTTTTTAATCAAGGTGAAAGAGAATTGGAAGAAGGGAATCTTTATCATTTTAAAACAGGTAAAAATCATACTTTTAAATTTGTTGCTATTTCTGACACTCGTTTTGGTTCTAAATCACAACAATTAAGTATTTTAAATGATATTTATTTAAAAGCCTATGAAATGGGATTTCAAAATGTCATTTTATGTGGTAATTTAACGGAAGGTTTATATCCTTTAACTAGCATTTATTCTGAAAGTAACTTTTTAGATGATTCATTAAAACAAGTTGATTATATTTGTGAATATTATCCCCAAATAGATGGTATAGTTACACACTTTATTACGGGTCCTAAAGATGAAAAACATTTACAAAGTAAAAAAATTAATATCGGTAAACGAATTGCTGAAGCAAGAGATGATATGCAATATTTAGGCAATAGTTCTTGTAATATTACAATTGATAAAGTGAAAATGGCTATATCTAATCCTAAATTAATTAAGACTTATACGGCATCTTATCGGATGCAACAGCATGTTGATTCATTTCGAAGTGAAGATAAACCGCAAATTTTCCTTTATGGTGGACTTTTGCAAATGGAAGAATTTACTTATCGTAATGTTAAATGTATTTCGGTTCCTAGTGTATGTGCTACAACTAGAGAAATGAATGATAAAAGATATTCTAATACTATTGGTGCTTGGTATATTACAGTTAATACTGATTATAATGGTAATTTAAAAGAAATAAAAGCAATTAATTCCGTTTATTATAAAACAAATAAAGAAGATTATATAAAACCAAAAGTTTTAAAATTAGAGAAGAGAAGTAAGTAATATGAATATGAGTAGAGATTATATTGAAAAACAATATCGTTATATGAAAAATGGATCTTCAGTAGAAGATTATATGCTTAAATTCCATATGAATAGTAATGAATTATATGGTTTATTAGAGTTATGCCGGATATACGGTAAAAATATTGATATTGTAAATCAAAATGGTACTTTAATTTTTGAAAAACCATTGATTAGAAACTTAGATCCCAAAAAACCTAGTTTAAATCCTAAAGATTTAATTCATACAGAAATATGTGTTGTTTCAGATACCCATTTTGGTAATATTCATCAACAACTGCATTTATTAAATAGAATATACAGAGAAGCTTATAATCGAGGAATTAAAACAGTTTTACATGTTGGTGATGTAGTAGATGGTAATTATTTAAATAGACCAGAACAACCAAGACAACAATTTTTACATGGTTTTGATGAACAAGTTGGTTATGTGGTTGATATGTATCCTAAAGTACGTGGAATTACTACTAAATATATTTTAGGTAGTCATGATGAAACACATTATAAAAATGGGCAAGCAACAGTTAATACCTGGTTATCAAGATGTCGCAAAGATATGGTGTTTCTAGGTCAAGATTGTGCCGGTATCGATATTAATGGTATTAAATTATTTATGGATCATCCTGGTGGTGGCTCTGCTCAAAGTTTATCTTATAAACCCCAAAAAAGAATCGAAATCTTAGAATCACAATATAAACCCAAAATTTTATTAATTGGTCATTATCATAAAAGTTATTATTTTGTTTATCGTAATGTTCATAGTATTTTAGTTCCATCTTTTTGTGATAAAACCCAATTTCAACAAAAGCAAGGTTTGTCTAATGTTGTTGGAGCTTACTTTCTAGATATTTATTCTAATAATAAAGGGAATATTGAATATTTTTGTCCGGAAGAGATTGTTTTTAAACCGAATGATATGTGGGAAGAAGCTGGCAAAGATCAAAATAAAGTTAAAAAATTAGTTATTAGATAATATGAGAATTTAAATTCAAATATTATCTTTTTATATGCAACTATTTATGCTAAAATTAATTTAGTGGTATGTATGAAAAATAAAACATTTATAAAATATATAGTAGTAGCAATTCTTAGTTTTTTAATCGATATTACTTTTTTTACTATCTTTAATTTTTTGTTTACTAATATAATACTTGCAACTATTTTAGCTAGACTTATTTCCTCCCTAATTAATTTTTTACTTAATAGAGATAAAGTATTTAAATCTCTAAATAAAAATAAAATTATGTATTTAAAATATTATTCTTTAGTAATATGTCAAATGTTAGTATCAGCATTTGTAGTGGATAACTTAGTAAAAATTATTCCGATAAATGCCACATTTATTAAAATACCAGTAGAATTTATTATCTTTATTTGTAATTATTTAATTCAAAAGTTCTTTATTTTTAAATAGTATTTCATTAAACTTTCATTGTTCTTGTTTAATTATTATTGTATAATTATAATATAATAGAAATAGGGTGCAATATGGCAAAAGATAAATATTTATGGGAACATTATTATAAAGAAAATGAAAGAAATATAAAAGTACCAAATCAATCATTGTATGAATATATGATGGATTCTACTAAGAATTTTAGTAGAGAAGTGGCTCTAAATTATTTTGGAAGAAAAATAACTTTTAAAACATTTTGGGATTATATTGATAAATGTGCGAAAAGCTTAAAAACCTTAGGCGTCAGGGAAAAAGATGTGGTAACAATTTGTATGCCTAATACGCCAGAAGCAGTTATTTCTTTTTTTGCTGTTAATAAAATTGGGGCAGTTGCTAATATGATTCATCCCTTATCTGCGGAAGAAGAGATTAAAGATTATCTTAATAATACAAAAAGTAAATATATGATTGCTCTAAATCAATGTTATAGTAAAATTAAAAAAATTATTAAAGATACTAGTGTAAAAAGAGTAGTTATAGCAAGTCCTTCTGATTCAATGCCTATTATAATGAATACTTTATATAATGCCACGATGGGAAGAAAAGATGAAAAACCAGTTGGTAATAGTATGTATTTATTTTGGCGTGAATTTATTAATTTAGGAACAAATTATCAAGAAAAAATAAAGGTAAAAATTAATAAAGATGATACTGCGGTAATTTTACATAGTGGAGGAACTACTGGTATCCCTAAAAGTATTGTTTTATCAAATGCTTCTATAATTGGGGTAAATGAACAAGCGAAAATATTTTTTCCGGAAGCTGAGGTTGGTGATTCTCTTCTTTTAATACTGCCATTATTCCATTGTTTTGGTTTAGTTGTTGGTATGTTTATTCCTCTATGTCGGGGTGCTCATTCTATTTTAATTCCCCAATTTGATGCGAAGAAATTTGATAAATTATTAACACGATATAAACCAAATTTCTTACTTGGGGTGCCAACTTTATTTGAAGCCATGCTTAATAATAAAAAAATAAATATGATGGATTTATCTTTCCTTAAAACTTTAATTTGTGGGGGAGATTCTCTATCCGAAAAGAAGAATAAAGAAATAAATGATTTTTTAGAGTCTCATAATTCTGATGCTCAAGTTGTCCAAGGTTACGGGATGACTGAAACAACGGGCCCAGTTTGTTATGGAACCCATGGTAGTAATAAACTTGGAAGTATTGGGATACCTCTTCCTGGTAATATAATTAAAATATGTGATAAAGAAAACAAAGAAGTGGCACCTGGTGAGTTAGGTGAAATTTGTATCCATAGTATAGTTGTTATGAAGGAATATTTAAATAATAAAAAAGCTACTGAAGATGTTTTAATTAAACATGATGATGGTCTTAGATATATCCATACCGGTGATTTAGGTTATATGGATAAAGATGGGGTAATATTCTATGTCCAAAGACAAAAAAGAATTATTATTTCATCAGGGTATAATGTTTATCCGCAATATATTGAAAATGTTTTAAAAGATAATAAATATATTAAAGATGCTTGTGTAGTTGGTGTTCCTCACCCATATAAAAAAGAAATAGCGAAAGCATTCATTATCTTAAAAGATGGTGTAGAAGAAAGTTATACAGTAAAAAGAGAAATAATGGATTATGCGGAAAAGAATCTAGCTCATTATATGATACCAAGAGAATATATTTATAAGAGTGAATTTCCGAAAACAAAAATGGCTAAAACTGATTATTTAGCTCTAAGAGATGAGTTAATCAAAAAAGATAATTAGGTGGTATTATGTTAGCGGTATTAATTATTTTAAATTTATTATGTTTATATATTATATTTATCATTTTTAAATCATTTAAACAAAATGAATTTAATATGTTTTGGTATAACTTTTTAAAATATCCTTTAGGATTAATATTTAAATTATATTATCCTTTTAAAGTTGTTAATAAAGAAAATGCGAAAGTAGAAGGATCTGTTATTTATGCAGGTAATCATATTCATTTAATGGACCAATGCTTAGTTATTTTAACCACAAATAGACCAATTCATTATATGGCGAAAAAAGAATATTTTGATAAATTTAGGACAAGATGGTTTTTTAGTTTAGTCGGTTGTATTCCTGTTAATAGAGAAATTCATGATGAGGAAGCTAAAAGCGAAGCCATAGATGTTTTAAATAACGATCTTGCTTTAGGAATATTTCCCGAAGGAACTCGAAATAAAACCAAAGAATTATTATTACCTTTTAAATTTGGCGCAGTATCGATGGCAAAGAAAACTAATGCCACTATTGTACCTTTTGCCGTAACTGGTACTTATAAATTTAGAAGTAAAAATTTAAAACTTACTTATGGTAAACCTTTTAAAGTAGATGATATGTCATTAGAAGATGCTAATGATAAGTTATATAAAGAAATATTAGAAATGGTAAAGGGGAGTAAATAATGAAAAATATTTATGTGAAAGATGTAACTCAAAAATGTCATGGTAAACTTATTCAAGGTACACTTGATACACCTTTAATAAATTTTTCCAAAGATACAAGAACTATTCGAAAAGGCGATGTTTTCGTTGGTATTAAAGGCGATAACTTTGATGGTAATAATATGTACGAAGAAGCTTTGGAAAAAGGAGCCATTGGGTGTATCTTAAATAAAGATACGGTAATTAATGAGTATTACTTAAATAAATATAAAGATTCCTTTATTATTTTAGTAGATGATACAATTTTCGCTTTACAAAAGTTAGCTAGTTTTAAAAGAAGTTTATATGATATTCCGGTTATAGCTATTACTGGTAGTGTTGGTAAAACTTCTACGAAAGATATTGTAGCTTCCATCTTACAAGAAGAATATCATGTTTTAAAAACTATTGGTAACTTAAATAATCATATAGGACTACCTTTAACTATTTTATCTTTGAAAGATGAAGATTGCTTAGTAGTAGAAATGGGTATGAATAATTTAGGGGAAATTAGTACTCTTTCTAAAATAGCAAGACCGACAATTGGTATTATTACTAATATTGGTACAGCTCATATAGGTAATTTAGGCAGTAGAGAAAACATTTTAAAAGCCAAACTAGAAATATTAGATGGTATGGATAATGGCATCTTAATTATTAATAATGATAATGATTTATTACATGACTGGTATTTAAAAAATAAACATAATTTAAAATTAGTTACTTATGGCCTTAATAATCAAAGCAATTTTAATGCCAAAGATATTAAATTAAATGAGTTATTTAGTAATTTTAAAGTAGAAAATGATGAATATCAAATAAACATTCCTGGTGATCATTTTATTCTAAATGCTTTAGTAGGTATAGCTATTGGCAATTTATTTAACATACCTACTTCTAAAATAAAAAAAGGCTTAGAAAATTTTACTTTATCAAAAAATAGAATGGAGATAGAAAAAGTAAATAATTATACGATAATTAATGATTCATATAATGCAAATTATGATTCCATGGTTAGTGCTATTAATTATTTAGGATCTTTAAAAACTTATAAAATAGCTGTTCTAGGTGATATGTTAGAATTAGGTAAATATTCTGAAAAATTACATCGTAATTTAGCTAAAACTATAATAGATAATAAAATAGATATCGTAATAACGGTTGGTAATAATGCTAAATATATATCATCAGAATTAGTAAATTTAAATTTTAATAAAAATAATCTTTATTCATATAATTCTAATGAGGATGCCATTAATAAATTAAAAGAAATTATCAAAGATGATGATACTATTTTAATTAAAGCATCAAATGGAATGCATTTTAAGGAAATTTATGAGGCATTAAAAGGGGATTAGATTTAAATGAATTTAGCAGTTATTTTTGGTGGTAAGTCAACGGAGCATGATGTTTCAGTTGTCTCTGGTACTTCCGTAATTGCTAATTTAAATCCAGAAAAGTATCAAATTTATCCAATTTATATTGATAAGTTTGGTACTTTTTATGCATGTCCTTATAATAAAAAAATCTTATCTTTAGGAGAAATCCCTAAAAATTTAAAAAGAATAGATAATATATTTGCTTATTTAAAAAATATTGATGTTGTATTTCCGGTACTTCATGGTAAATATGGGGAAGATGGTACTATTCAAGGAATGCTTGATTTATTAGATAAAAAATATGTTGGTTGTCATACACTATCTTCATCTATTTGTATGGATAAAGTATATACGAAAATAATTTTAAATAGTGCCGGTATTAAACAAGCGGACTTTTTAGTAATAAAAAAATATCAAAACGAATATAAAATACGAGATAATTCATTTAATGAATCTACTCATAATAGTGTTAGTTTAATAAATTTTGTTAATAATAAATTTAAATATCCTCTATTTATTAAACCATCTAAATCAGGATCATCTATTGGGGTTACAAAAGTAGAAGTAGAAGAAGATTTAATTAATGCCATAGAAGAAGCATTTAAATATGATGATAAAGTATTAATTGAAGAATGTATTATAGGAAGAGAAGTAGAATGTGCCCTGCTAGGTAATGATGAATTAATTGCCAGTCCCATTGGCGAAATTAAAACAGATACTTCTTTTTATTCTTATGATTCTAAATATAGAAGTGAAGAAGAACAAACTATAATTCCCAATGATATTTCTTTTGATATAACTAATAGATTGAAAAATATTGCGAAAAAAGCATTTCAAGTTTGTGATTGCCGGGGGCTTGCTAGAATAGATTTCTTTATTAGAGAAGATAATGAAATTATTTTAAATGAAATAAATACTATGCCTGGATTTACCAGTATTTCTATGTATCCTAAATTAATGCAAGAATATGGTTTTGATTATAAAGTGCTTTTAGACGAATTAATAGAATTAGCTAAAAAATGTTAGACTATATTTATAAAGATGCTTAAATGTATCTTTTCTTTTTGGTGTAATATTGAAAAAGATACTATTATTTGATAGAATTATTTTGAGGTAGATGGTTTTTATGGATAAAACTAGTATATTTAATGTAGCAGCTTTAAGGCAAGAATTGATTTTAATTACCCTTAATGAAATTATTGAATCATTAGAAAAAAAAGGCTATAAAGCCGAAAATCAATTAGTTGGTTATCTTTTAACAGGAGATCCAACTTATATTTCTAATTTTGAAGGTGCCCGTGAAAAAATAAAGACTTTAAAAAGAGAAGAAATTTTACTAGCGCTTATCAATTCATATGAAGGTAAATAATGCGGTATTTAGGTTTAGATTTAGGAACAACTACTTTAGGGATAAGTATTAGTGATAAAACTAATACTTTAGTAAGTCCCTTAAAAGTTATTAAATTTACCTTTGAAGAATATGCAAGTGTCATAGATGAATTAAAAGAAATAATAAATAATTATAATATTAAAGAAGTAGTTTTAGGCTTACCTAAAAATATGGATGGAAGTATGGGATTTGCTAGTAAAAGAAGTCTTGATTTTAAAGAACTACTAGAAAAGAATAATATTTCTGTTATTTTAGAAGATGAAAGACTTACTACTAAGGCATCCGAAAATATTATTCATAGCAATAATGAAAATGTTAAAAATACTAAAAATAAAATAGATGCTATCGCAGCCTCCCTTATTTTAGAAAGTTATTTAAAACGGGTGAATAAATGACAATAGAAAATAGTAAAGGAATTAAAAAAGAATTTAAATTACTTTTCAAAATAGAAAAAGACGATAATAGTTATTTAATTTATCAAGATACCTATAATGAACAAATATATGCTGGTAAACAAAATAAAAATAATTTAAAAAAATTAAATGATAAAGAAGTAGATTTAATAAATAATTTACTTAAAAAAATAGAAGAATAGAAGTGGTTAAAATGAAACTTAAAAAAGGTGTTAAAAGATTAATAATAATTGTAATATGTATTTTAGTAGTAATCTTACTAATGGTAGGAATGTATTTTTATGGTTTAACTAGTGTTAGTAAAAAATCAGAGAAAGTTAAATTTAATATTGAATCTGGTAGTAGTACTAGAGAAATAGTAGACAATTTAGCTAAATCTAAACTTATTAAAAGTAAAATAGCTACTCTAATTTATTTAAAATTAAATCGTAATATTATAATTCAAGCCGGTACATATGAATTAGATCGTAATTTAGATACCAAAGAAATATTTGAGAAGTTGAATAGTGGTAGTATTATTAAGAATACAGTTACGATTACTTTTATTGAAGGTAAAAGAGTTACTGATTATGTAACCCAAATTCATAAAAAATTAGGTTATAGTGAAGAAGATATTTATAAAGTAATGAATGATCAAGAATATCTAAAAGAATTAATTAAAAAGTATGATTTTTTAGATGAATCCATTTTAAATAAAGATATTTATTATCCTTTGGAAGGTTACTTGTTTCCTGCTACTTATGAATTCTATAAAGATGAAAGTATTAAGAGTATTTTAGAAAAAATGCTTGCTAAAAGTGGCGAAGTGTTAGATAATTATAGTGCTGCCATTAATGCATCTAAGTATAATACCCATGAAATACTTACAATGGCAAGCATTATAGAAAACGAAACTATGGTGCAAGTTGATAGACCAATAGTTAGTCAAGTTATTTATAAAAGACTTGATATTAATATGGCACTTGGTATGGATGTCACAACATATTATGGAGCTCGTAAAGCTTTATCTGAAGAATTATCTCCAAGTGACTTAAATAGTAAAAATGCATATAATACAAGGAATACATCTTTAGTAGGACTTCCAGTTGGACCAATATGTAATCCAAGCGAGGATTCTATTAAAGCAGTATTTAATCCAAGTTCAACTAGTTATGTTTATTTTTACGCAGATAAGGAAGGCAAATTACATTTTGCTAACACTTATTCTGAATTTCAAGATTTAAAAAGAAAATATAGTTAGGTGGTAATATGAAACAAACAATCTTGGAAATGGAAGAATACGCAAGTGAAAAAAATGTTCCCATTATTGAGAAAAAATCAATTGCGTTTATTATGAAATACATTAAAGAACATAATGTTAAAAATATTTTAGAAATAGGATCAGCTATTGGATACTCTGCTATTTTAATGGCTGGGGCATCAGAAGATGTTTTTGTTACAACTATTGAAAGAGATGAAGAAAGATACATGGAATGCTTAAAAAATGTCAAAAAATGTGGCATGGATAAGAAAATTAATGTTGTCTTTCAAGATGCTTTAGATGTCAATTTATCAGAAGATGTTAAATATGATTTAATCTTTATTGATGCTGCTAAAGGTCAATATACTAAATTCTTTGAAAAATATAAATATTTTTTAAAGAGTGATGGAGCAATTATTTCTGATAACTTAAAATTTCATGGTTATGTGGGAGATTCTGATAACATTGAAAGTAAGAACTTAAAAGGTTTAGTTAAAAAAATTGAAAGTTATATCGATTATCTAAAAGAAAGTACTGAATTTGAAACTAAATTCTATGATATTGGTGATGGACTTTCAGTTAGTACATGGAAAAATGAGAAATAAAATATTAATTACTTTAAATAAAGAAGAAGATATTAAAATTTTAAAAGAATTAGGAATTAATACTTACGTTTATCCTCTAGATGGATTTTGTGTAGGTTATCCTAATACTTTTTTAATTTCTAAAATACCTGATAATAGTTATATTTTAATAAATAGAATACTTGATAATAAAGGTATAGATAATTTAAAAGAATTAATTAATAATAATTTAAATAAATTTAAAGGTATTATTTTTGATGATTTAGGAGTATTACAAATAATTAAAGATTTAAAAATGGAAAAAATTCTTTATTTAAGTCATTTTAATACTAATAAAAATTCGATTAATATTTATTTAAATTATGTTGATTCGGTTATAGTATCTACTGATAATACTAAAAAGGAAATTGAAGATATTATTAAATTTTTACCAGATAAATTAACACTTTTTGTTTTAGGATATGTGGGGGCAATGTATTCAAGAAGACATCTTTTAGATAACTATGCTAAATTTCATAATATTCCTTATCAAAATGAATTAAATATTACAAATACTAATCACGATTTTTTAGTAATGGAAAATGAATATGGGACTTATTTTTATCATACTCCTTTATTTAATGGCTTAGAATTATTAGAATTACCTGCTAAATATTACTTTATTAACAGTGCATTTTTAAGTGTTCAAGATATCAAAGAATTACTAGAAGGTACATCTAAGTTAAAAACAGATACTGGATTTTTATATCAAGAAACCATTTTTAAATTGAAAGGAGGAAAAAATAATGACTGAGTTACTTTCTCCCGCTGGCGATTTAGAAAAATTAAAAATAGCCCTTTTATATGGGGCAGATGCAGTTTATATTGGGGGTAAAGATTATAGTTTAAGAGCTAATGCTAAGAATTTTAGTGTTGATGAAATTAAAGAGGCATGTGATTTTGCTCATAACTTAAAGAAAAAAGTTTATGTAACCGTAAATATTGTTTTCCATGATAAAGATTTAGTTGGTTTAGATGAATATTTAGATAAATTAAAAAATGCAGAGGTAGATGCTGTTATAGTTAGTGATATTGTGGCAGTAACTCTTGCCATAAGGAAAAAAATACCAGTTATTTTATCAACACAAGCAAGTATTTTAAATTATGAGGCTATTAAATTTTGGCAATCTCTTGGTGTAGAAAGATTTGTTTTAGGAAGAGAAGCCACTAGGGAAGATATTATAAAAATTAAAAAAGAAACAAAAGCCGATATTGAATGCTTTATTCATGGCGCAATGTGTACATCCATAAGTGGTAAATGTGTTTTATCAAATTATACTACGAATAGAGATTCTAATCGTGGTGGTTGTGCCCAAATATGTAGGTGGGTCTTTAAAACTCCAGATAAGCCAGATTTTACTTTAATGAGTAAAGATTTAAATATGGTGGATTATATTGAAGATATGATTAATATTGGGGTAAATTCTTTTAAAATAGAAGGAAGAATGCGTTCCGTATATTATGTAGCAACCGTAATTAATTGTTACAGGAAAATTATTGATGGCATTAATAATCATACTTTAACTGATAAAGAAAAAGTATATTATAAAAATATTTTAGATAGAGTAGCTAATCGGGATACTGTACCGCAATTTTACCAAAAATTTCCAGGGGTTAATGAAAGTTATTTTCAAGACAGGATGGAAGTAAGTAATCAAGATTTTGTAGGTATTGTTCTAGATTATGATAAAAAGAATAAACTAGTTTTAATTGAACAGAGAAATTATTTTAAAGTTGGTGATGTAGTCGAATTTTTTGGACCAAATATGGAAGAATATACATATACTATTAAAGAAATTATTGATGAAGAAGGAAGTAGAATAGATGTAGCAAGACATCCAATGATGCATGTTTATTTGCCTTTAGACATAGAATTAGAGAAATACACAATGATGCGCTTAAAATTATTTGACAAATAGATAATTTAGTAGTATCATTTTGTAAGTCAACGAAAAGGAGAAATTTTTAATGAAAAAAGAAGATTTATTCGAACTAACTGCTGAAGGATATTTAGAGTTAGAGACAGAGTTAGATGAACTTAAGAATGTCAAAAGAAAAGAAGTTATTACGGCTTTGAAAGAAGCCAGAGCAATGGGTGACTTATCAGAGAATGCTGATTATGATGCTGCTCGTAATGATCAAGCCCAAATTGAAGCTAGAATAAAAGAATTAGAATATAAACTAGAACATAGTAAAATAGTAGATAAGAAAAAGGGAAGTAAGATTGGTATAGGTTCTGTTGTTACCATTAAAGATGATGATGGTGATGAAGAAGAATATAAAATAGTTTCATCAGTTGAAGCTGATCCATTTAATAATAAAATATCAGTAGAATCACCAATCGGTATTGCTATTAAAGGACATAAATCTGGTGATACAGTTCTAGTAGAAAGTCCTAATGGTGGATATAATATTACAATTTTAAAAGTGGCTTAATTAGCCATTTTTTTATGCCAAAATTTCAAAATTTCAAGCGTAAAGTAAATAATAAAAAATATTTATAAGCAAAAATATAAATGATATAATAAAAATATACAATAATACTAATGTCAATATAAATTAGAAAGGAATAATAATGATAAAAAAATATAGAAATTATATCTTAATAATACTAGGAAGTTTATTAATTTTAACAATGCTTATAGGTGTTGATTATTTAATGAAATCAAAAAAAGAAGGCATACTAGAAGTAAAGTTAAGAGAAATAACTGATAGTAAAGATTTTGCTATAATGATTCAAAAGGGTGATACATATGAAGAATATAATACTGAAGATAATACATGGCCAGGGGCTGATTATGTATATAAGGAAGCAAAATGTACAGATAATAACGGTGTGTTAGTAAATGATGTTGTTACATTTACAGATGGCAAAGCAACATTAACAACAAATCAAACAGTATATTGTACATTATATTTTGATATAAAACCAAAACCTACAATAGAAATATTAAGAGAAAATGATTCCGGTAAATATTTATCAACTGTTTTACAAGGTGAAATGTATAGATATCAAGGATTATATACAGATGAAATAAATAATTATATCTGTTTAGGAGATAATTGTTGTAATACAGAAAGTTGCCCATATGATAGTAATGATGATATGTATCGTATTATTGGTATAACTGAGAGTGGAGAAATTAAAGTAATCAAGAAGACATCTTCTGGGTCGGCTTATCACGAGATAGCTCAAGTCTAGCCAAAGGATCGTCCGTATGAGGCGTTGCAGGACTATTATTCTAGTTTAGATAGTAAATTAAAAGAAATAATAGTAACCAATCATAGTTGGCATTATGGACGTTATTACGGCGGTGTTCCTCTTTATAGTGGGTCTGAAGCATATGATGAAGAAACTTCTGGGATGACAATGTACGTACCTTTCGGCATATT
>CANQDM010000024.1 GCA_947591505.1 uncultured Bacilli bacterium
TATTATGATGCTGATGGAGGGAATCGCCCTCATAGTTGGTATGCAGATCATTCCCACTTTATCAGTAATAATTCTCCTTGGTTTGTAAGGGGAGGTAGTAATATGGATGGAAGAAAATCCGGGCTATTTTATTTTGGTACTCACGGTGGAGGGACTATAAGTTATGTAGCCTTTCGCCTTGCTCTTTCCCCTCAATAAGTTATATTTTATATAACTTTTTTCATATTTTTTTCACAATTATGTTATACTATTTAATTAGGTGATACCCATGAATATACTTGTAGTGGATGATGAAAAATTAATTAGAGAAGTTATTAAAGAATATTTATTGCTTGATAACTTTAATGTTTATGAAGCTGAAAATGGTGAAAATGCTATTGACATATTTAAAAAGAATAGTATAGATTTAGTTATTATGGATATTATGATGCCAAGAATGGATGGCTATACAGCTTGTAAAGAAATTAAAAAGATTAAAGATGTACCTTTTATTATGTTATCTGCAAGAAGTGAAGAATATGATAAATTAATTGGCTTTGATTTAGGGATTGATGATTATGTTACTAAGCCTTTTAGTCCAAAAGAATTAGTGGCAAGAGTTAAAGCAATTACTAAAAGAAATAGTAAAGAAGCAAATACCATAATTTTATCTGGTATTAAAATAGATGATTTAGCTCATGAGGTATATGTTGATGAAAATCTAGTTGAGCTTACACCAAAAGAATATGATTTGCTTAAATATTTAATTGAAAATAAAAATATTGCTTTATCAAGAGAAAATCTTTTATCTAATATATGGGGATATGACTTTTATGGTGATGATAGAACAGTTGATACCCATATTAAAACTTTAAGAGCACATTTAGGAAAATATCGTGATCTAATTAAAACAGTAAGAGGAATGGGTTATAAAATTGAATATAAAGAAGAAATTTAAAGGAATAGAATTTAAAACACTTTTATTTATTACTATTTTTAATATAGGGATTATTTTAATAATTTGTTTAAGTGAATTATTTATTTTTGATGTGTTATATAAAAATTATCAAATAAATAAAGTAAATAATATTGTTGAAGAATTTAATAGTTCTAATGAAGATGTTTATGTTTTAGCGGAAAATCTTGCATATGATAATGAGGTATGTATCAGTGTTATAAATGATAATATGGTATCTTTTAATTATAACACTATGCAAAATGGTTGCCCTTTAAATAAAAAAAATAAATTTATAAATAATAAAATAAATAATTTTATAAATAGTGATAATGATAGTGAATATTATAGAATAACTAATCCTATGACAGAAACTAAAGGTATTCTTTATGCAGTTAAAAAAGATAACACTAACATATTTATTTATAGTAATTTAAAGAACACTTCTAATTTTGTTAGTATCTTTCAAAATCAAATTGTATATTTTATTATTTTAATAATATTTTGTTCTGTATTTATTTCATTTTTCTTAGCAAATAAAATAACCAAACCAATTAGAGAGATTACTAATAAATCAAAAAATATTGGTAAAGGAAAGTATGATACTAAATTCCCCAAAAATGGTATTTTAGAAATAGATGAATTATCAGAAACACTGGAAGAAGTGCAAAAAGAATTAGGTAAAAGCGATGAAGTTAAAAGAGATTTAATGGCTAATGTTTCTCATGACTTAAAAACTCCGCTTACTTTAATTAAATCTTATGCTGAAATGATTAAAGATATATCTTATAAAGATCCTAAGAAAATGAATGAACATTTAGATATAATTATGGACGAATCTGATCGTTTAACTATTTTAGTAAATGATATTTTAGAACTCTCTAAAGTACAAAATGAAGAATATTTATATAATTATGAAGAGTATGATTTAATTAAAGAAATAAAAAAGATAATTAAAAAATATGATGTTATTAATACAAAAGAACAATATGAATTTATTTTAGAATTACCTAAAAAAGCAGTTATTAAAGCAGATAGAGAGAAAATAAATCAAGTTATTTATAATTTACTTAATAATGCGATTAATTATACAGGTAAAGATAAATTAGTTACAATAAGAGTAACTAAAGAAGAAAAAGACTATTTAGTTGAAATTATTGATACTGGTAAAGGTATTAAAAAAGAGGAGTTACCATTTATTTGGGATAAATATTATAAAAATGATAAGAATCATCAAAGAAATGTTGTTAGTACTGGTTTAGGTTTATCTATAGTTAAAGAAATACTTAATAAACATAATTTTGAATATGGGGTTAAAAGTGAAGTAAATAAAGGTTCAACTTTCTATTTTAAAATAAATATTTAATTTTCGCATAGATATCACTTAAATATCATAATTAATTGTTACTATTAAGATGTAAGGAGAGTGATATATATAAGTAAAAATAAATAACATAAATTTAACCTAAAACTCACACTATACAAAGATATAAAAAGAACTAATGATGTTTAAGTTAGTTCTTTTATATTTGTTTATTTTCTAAAATAAAAAGTATTTATTATGATTAGTGATAAGATAATTGTTAATAATTGTAAAGTTTACAAATGCAAATTGTTTAAAAGAACTTAAATTATTATATAATAAAATAAAGATGGTGATTAAATGAATCAAGATTTAAAAATAATAAAAAAGAAATATGGAGAAAAGATGGCCCATCTATGTAGAGAGTTGTTTCCGACTTTACTAGAAACAGATGGCTTACTTTTAAAATTATTATTAGATAATTTTGAACCTAATCATAATTTATATGAAGCCATTGTAGAGCAAAAAAAAGAAGATGAATTTAAAAATTATATTTATAGTTTAGTAGATGTGGAAAAGAATAACAAAATAAAAGCAATAAAGACTCCCGAAGAGTTATTAAGGGAAGTTGGTTATGATTTATTTGAGTGTAAGAGCGAAGAAGATATCCAAAAGTTTAAAAAGTATTATGCCTATGGTGAAGAACTATGTACTTTTAGAGGAGGAAGGCTTAATAGATGTCATGTTTTTTTCGCGGTTAAGAAAAATGTATCTGATATTAAAAGAGAAAACTATTCTAATCCCGAAAGACAAGATGAATATGGTACAAGTGTCTTAAGTATTCAATTTACAAGGGATGGATCGCATACATTATCTATCAAAAATCGTTATAACCATACTGTTAATAATCCGGATAGTACCTACTCAAATAATTTAGATAACATAATTTCAGGATTAACAGAAAGTTTTGGCAAATATTATGGTTTAGTCCAACAACATTCTAATAGTAGATTTGAACTATTGGGCTATGTTAGAGCCGGTGATGGAAAATACTATAAATATAATCAAGGATTAAATAATGTTTATTATTGCCCAAATAATATAATAATAGACAACTTTGAAGTTAAAAGATTTGAAAAAGAGAAGTATATTGTTTTTGACTATTTTATTTTAGATCTTGTAAATAAAGAGGTAAGGTTATATGATGAAGACTTTAGAGATTCATTTCCTAGTACTATTCATAACATTCAAAAAATAGAAGTGATTAAAAAAGGAGAAGAAAAAGAAATAATTATAAATTTACCAGATACTAAAATAATAGTATCTTTAAATAAAGAAAATCAAATGATAAAGTTAGATTACCCTAAAATAGAGCAAGTAGGAAATGGCTTTTTGAAACGTATCGAATTAAAATATTTAAATATGGCTAATCTGCAAAAAGTGGGTTGTGATTTTTTGTACTATAATTCATCTTTAGAAGAATTAGAACTTCCTTCTTTAGAAGAAACATCTGATAATTTTCTGATTTGCAATAGAAAGTTGATATCCAAGTTAAATTTACCAAGTTTGCAGATAGTAGGCAGGGGTTTCTTAGAATATAATATATCTTTAAAAAAATTAAGCTTGCCATCATTAAGAAAAGTTGGGGATTATTTCTTAGCAGGAAACCAAAACATAGAAGAATTAGACGCACCACTTCTAGAAGAAGTTGGAAATAGATTTTTATCTGATAATAGAAGTCTTAAAAAATTAGATTTACCACTTTTAAAAAAAGTTGGGCGTAGTTTTTTGTTTGATAATGAAATATTAGAAGAAGTAAATTTACCTTCTTTAGAAGAGGTAGGGGAATTTTTTTTGGAATGTCATCCTACCTTTACTAAAGAAGATTTTATAGTAAAGTTCAAAAGATAATTCAATAATTGTATTTTAGATAATATCTAGTTTAACAAAAGTAATATAGGAAGGTGAAGAATGAAAAAATTATTAATTACCAAAAAAGATAACTATGAATATACATTAAAAGATATTGAAAATAACGAGTACCAATTTAATATAGAATTTTATAATATTGAAAACAATCCGGAAGTTGGTGATTATTTATTTATCTCAGAAAAAATACTACAAGAAAATAATGCTTTTTTAAACTTTGATAGTTTGGAAAGTGAATATGGAAGAAAAATTGAAAGTGCCAATGATGATGATATAGTGGCCTTAATAGTGAGGAGAGAAAAAATATATTTAAAAAGAGTATATGGCTAATTTGAAATTTTGAAACAATATATTAAAAAATCTGATATTTAAATTTATCAGATTTTATATTTATTTCCTTTTTATACTATGTAAATATAATTCATAAAGTTGTTTATGCTTTTTTGCAATAACTTCTAGGATAATGCCAGCAATACATAGAAGGATACTTATGACTAAAGAAATACTGGCTACAATTAAACTAGGAAATTTTAAAACTAAACCAGTTTTAAAATATTCTACAAAAGGTGGTATACCAAGTACTAACGTTACAATTAAAAACATGAAAGCAATTATATTAAAAAATAATGATGGATGATATTCTTTAAATAGAGTACCAATAGTTTTTAATACTTTTAAACCATCCTTATAGGTATTTAGTTTTGATACACTACCTTCAGGTCTATCACGATAAGTTATGGGTATTTCTATTAATTTAAAATTTTTATCTACAGCATGAATAGTCATTTCGGTTTCAATTTCAAATCCTTTTGACAAAATTGGAAATCCTTTAACAAAATCATAACTAAATGCTCTATAACCAGTCATAATGTCTTTAATATTATTTTTAAATATTTTATTAATTAGAAATCTAACTAAACGATTGCCCATATTATGAAATGGCCTTTTATTTTCGGTAAAATAAGTACTAGAAAGTCTGTCACCAATAACCATATCAGCTTTACCATCTAAAACTAGATTGCACATTTCTTTCGCATTTTCAGCCGGATATGTATCATCACCATCAATCATTAAATAACAATCAGCATCAATGTCACGAAACATACTTCTAATAACATTTCCTTTACCTTGACGATATTCATATCTAACAATTGCTCCGGCTTTTTTAGCTATCTCATCAGTATGGTCAGTTGAATTATTATCATAGACATAAATATCAGCATCAGGTAAAGCATTTTTATAGTCTTTAATAACTTTTTCAATTGTTTTGCTTTCATTATAGCAAGGTATTAAAACAGCGATTTTTGACATATTCTATTTCATCTCTTCCTTTTTATTTAAAATCCATAAATATATTGCGATTAATATTGGTATTGCAAATGTATATCCTAAAGTATATCTAAAATAGGTATTAACTGGAGATGCCACACAAACAAGAATTAAAGATACTACGGGAGTTAAATAAATTAAATATTTATATTTCTTTTCTCTCATAATGAATACCCACATTAGCATACATAACCACGTACAAAAACCAATGCTTACAATACTGCCTATAATAGGTATATATGGAAATGCCACAGCATAGTTACTTAAAGTATTTCTAAATTCATCTAGATTATTATAATGATAGTCGATACCATCTTCACTTAATCTAGTATCATAACTATAGTAGACATACCATTTTTTAGCATCAGGGTAGAAATAACCATAAGTATTATTAAGGGTTGCTTCAATATAAACATTTGGATGTTTTCCTAAACCATGAGCCCAAGCTTTAAAATAATTTTTTAAGTCATCTTTAGTAGCATATTTATTGTATTCATTTTTAACTGGATCAGATTTTTCCGGATCATATCTTTTTGCTAGAGTATCATAGGTTAAAATTTTATCAATAGCATTTTTATCTTCTTCACTTATATCATCAGGATAATATTTTACATATCTTGCCGTTTGTTGAAAAGGTATTGATAATACTTCTCTTACACTGCCTGGGGTAACCTTTAAACTAGGTAATAAAACTTTCTCAAAGCCGTAATAAGAAATTACTGGTATTAAAAGAGTTATTAATAATTTAAAACGATTTTTCTTATCAATAATAAGTAAGAAAGGGAAAGACATTAATACTAAATAAATACCGTTGTTTCTAAATAATGTTATAAATAACATTAAAATAATAACTGTTATTATTTCTTTTATATCAATTTTATGATTAGCAATTTTAATTAGTTCAAATAATTTTATGATATAAAATATTACTAATATAGCAAATATAACATCTTTTAAAGTAGACATACCATATAACGGATAGATAGGTACAAACATATAAATTAATAATGATACTATTCTAAACCAAATTGGGGTATTTAATTTTTTCATATAAGATATGGTATAACTTAATAGAGTTATTAAAAATAAAGTCTGCAATATACTATAGATAAATATACCAAAATTTTCTGAGCCAATCGTTTTACCAAAATAGGTAAGTCCTCCTAAAATAACCGTATGAAGTACCGGATGATGATTAGTAATTGTTACATTTTCATCAATCATTACACTATAATCTTTATATTTAGTAGGTATACCATAAAATTGTTTAATTTGATTAGATGGATCTGGTGATAAAATACCAGGATAAAATGCTATAATATAAGGAAGATAACAAATAAATAAAATAATGAATGTAATAATAAATGGATGCTCGTTAAAAATAAAATTAAGTACTTTATTTTTAGTAACATTTTCTTCTTTACTTTTTGTTTTTATATATTCATATAAGAGATTAATACTAGCATTAAAGAAAATAAAATAGCCAATAAACATAAAAATTGATATAAAGAATAATCTAGTACTTCCAAATATTAAACTCCAACTATTAGTAAGTTTATAACTATTACCAATAATCATAAATAATGAGAATAAAATAGCAAGTATTTTGGTAGTATAATGAGTTTCTTTCTTTTGAAAATAATATTTTTGATATAAAAAGTAAAAGAATAATCCCTGGATAAGAAGAGCAAATGTCCCAAACTTAAAAGGCCCATTACTTTTAATAAATATTTCTATATTAGATGGACTAACATTAGTAGTTAAATTTTTTACTAAACTATCAACATTTAAAACATTTATGGAAAAGGCTACAACAGTTAAAATAGCCATAAATATTAATAATATTTTTTTCAAAATCTTTTTTGTTTCCATATCTTTCCTCTTATTTTCTCTGTCCAGAAATATTATAGTATTTTTCCTATTTTATTGCAAATTTTTATTTTTTATTTAATAAATATCGGCAAATATATGTTCATGGTAGTATGGTTAATTTACATTTACATCTCTAAATCATATAGGAAGTAAAACATTTTCTATTAATAAATTGGAAGATGAAGAATTAAAAAAAATTGCCAAAATAATTAAGAAATTTAATTTGTAGTAAAAAAAATAAATTTAATCTTTTAAAAATATATGTTATAATTTTATAAAAGGTGGTTACTATGGAAGATACAATTTATATTTTTGGCCATAAAAATCCAGATACTGATAGTGTTTGTAGCGCAATTAGTCTATCTTATTTACAAAATAGTTTAGGATATAAAACAGAAGCAAAAATACTTTCTAATATAAATGAAGAAACTAAATATGTTTTAAAAAGATTTAAAATAGATGTACCAAAAATGTTAGATGATGTTAAATTGCAAATCAAAGATATAAATTATCATCGCGATTTTAAAATAGATAGTAAAGAATCAGTATATAATGCCTTTTTTAGAATGCAAGAAGATAACATGAGTACTATTCCAGTAGTAGATAAAGATAATCATTTTATTGGGGCGTTTGCGATGAAAGATATCGCTAAAAAAGAAATATTAGGGGATAATACTAAACTAAAATCTAATTATGGACATATATTGCAAACTATTGAAGGTAAAAAGGTTTTAAAGTTTAATGATGAAATAGAGGGCGAAATTACTAATATAGCAATTCGTAGTACATCTTTTTATAATCAAGACTTATTTAATAAAGATACTATCTTAATTGTAGGAGATCGTCATTCTATTATTGAAGAAGCTGTTAAAAAGAGCGTTAAGCTTATTGTTATTACAACAGGACATACGATGAAAAAAGAACATTTAGAAATAGCTAAGAAAAATAAAGTAAATGTTATTTATACTAATAAAACTTCTTTTGATACTCTTCTAACTATTGGCTTTGCTAACTATATTGAAAGTTATCGTTATACCAAAGACTTAGTATGTGTTAATGAAAACTTAGATGTATCTGACTTTAATGAAATAATTAATAAATCAAGGCATAGTTATTATCCCGTAATAGATAATAATAATAAATGTTTAGGGCTTATCAAATTATCTGATTTAAGAGATAGCCATCCCAAAAAGGTTATGCTTGTTGATCATAATGAAATTACGCAAAGTGTGGAAGGATTAGATGAAGCAGAAATAGTAGGAATAGTTGATCATCATAAACTCGGAACACTTGGTACTAATCAACCAATTAATTTTCGTAATATGACTGTTGGTAGTACTTGTACTATTGTCTATGAATTATATAAAGAAAATAAAGTTAAAATACCACAAGATATAGCATCTTTATTACTAGCAGGTATAATATCAGATACATTACTTCTAAAAAGTCCAACTGCTACGAAAATAGATGAGAAGACTTTAAATGAGCTTGCTAAAATGACTGGCATTAATGCCGAAAAATTAGCAATGGAAATGTTTAAAGCTAATGATGCTATTAAATCAAAATCTTTAAAAGAAATAGTTTATATGGATTTTAAAACATTTAATGTTGATAAAAAAACTATTGCCGTAGGTCAAGTAACAACTCTAAATGCTAAAGCAATAATTAAACAAAAAAGTAGTTATATAAGATTTTTAAATAAAGAAAGTGAAAATCATGATTATGATGTTATGCTTTTTGCTATAACGGATATATTTAAAAATGGCTCATACTTTATTTTTAACGAAAATGGTAAAAGTACTTTAAAAAATGCTTTTGGTGATACTTTAGAACAAGGTGATTTTATTCCTAATATAATTTCCCGAAAAAAACAAATTGTGCCGCCAATTATGAGTGTTATGAAATAGAACTAGTGGTTACTAGTTTTTTTATTGCAATTTTTTCTTTTTTATATTATAATACCAAGCTAAACAAAGGGAGATTGGTGTTGATATGAATAAAGAATATTATTTAAAACTTGCCAATATTTATAGAAAATTAATCCAAGCATTTTTTTCTATGCCTTTTAAGTATGGATTTTCTAATAATAAAGAAGAAAATTTTAACAGAGATATTTTAAATTTATATGAAAAGTATTTACAACTTTTAATAAAACACCAAGAAGAAATACCTAGTTTAGAAAACGACAATAAATTAAAAAATGTTAGTTGTTACTTATATGCTTTAGGTTTAAGTATTCCAACTATATTTAAAAACATTTATGAGGCTTTACTTCCTTGGCAATGTGGCGCTGATCCTGGTGAGATAAGTGGTTTTGCTCCTTTTATTGATAATTGGTCAGAAGACGAGTTATTAGAAAGATTATTTGCGGATTTAGATACTTTAAAAATAAAGGCTTATCCTAGTACAATAAATGCACCGATAAAACATGATGGTTATAAAATAGCTTGTTTCTTAGATAAAGATGGTAAAGATTTTCATTTTGCAAGACAAAATCAAAATGATATTTGGTCACAAAAAATGGGATTTGATAAAAAAATATATTTAAGTGATAATCCTATGGCATTTTTAGACAGAATACCTGATTATGACTATAAATTAGTTAGAACTTTGGAAATAGTTAAATCTAGGGAAAGAAAAAGAGGTTAATAATGAATACAAAAAAGAGTATTAACGCAAAAATTGTTGAAGTTTTTCGTGAACTTGATGAATTATTAGCTAGAGAAGATTTAACTAAAACTTTAGCAAATAAAGAAATTAGAAGATTATATCGTGAATATTTAAAACTATATGTTAGAATAAATAGAATGCTTCCCGAATATGATGATGGTAAATTTAAAGGAAACATTAATTGTTATTTCTATTCTTTAGATTTATCTTTACCTTATATATTTAAAGAGTCGTTTGAAAGAATTACTAATCACCCTTTTTGTACAAATTTGGGAGAAATAAGCGCTTTAAAGTATTTCAGAGATAACTTTATAGTACCAACTTCTGATAATTTACTTGATTATGTTTATACTGATTTAGATACATTAAAAATCAAAACTTATGATAGTACAATTAAAACATTACCAAGGCATAATGGTTATAAAATAGCGATATTTATGGAAGATAATAAAAGACATGATTATCACTTTGTAAGACAAAATGCTGATGGTAGTTGGTCATCTAAATTAGGTTATGAAGACTTAATTGTTAGAAGTGATAATCCATTTAATTACTTAAATGATAATATTTATAATATTCCAACATCTTATGAACTTATTAAAACTTTAGAAATAGTTAAACCTAGTATTAAAAGATAAGAGTCGACAAAATATTCTTATCTTTTTTGTTATATTAAAAAGGGTGAAATTATGAAAGTAAAAGTAATTGATGAAGAATGTGAAAGAGATTTAGAAAATAGTATTAATGAATTTTTAGAAAGAGATATTGATATTATTGATATTAAATATCAAGTAGCAATCGGTATTAGTGGTGAAGAACAACTATATTGTTTTAGTGCCATGATTATTTATCATTAAAAAAACTCGATATACGAGTTTATAACATATACATATTAGTATTATTAGTTTCAATATCATCAGATGAAATAATAGTAGTATTTGTATTTTCTAATTTTGATAAGCGATAATCCATTCTGTTTAATTGTCTTTCTATTTTAGCAAGACGACTTTCTATATCATTTCCATTTGGTTGTGTGTTATAATTATTAGGCATAGGTCCTTGATAAAAGTAGTTACTAGCTGCTTGATAGGGTGCCCCACCCATATTCATGTTGGGATTCATATTAGGGTTATATGCTTGATAATTACTTTCGGCAAAGAAAGAATTTCGATTTTTTCTCATAAGAATATACCTCCTACCAACATTATATGTTTTAAAGAAAAGAAGTGTTTTAAAAATGCGTATGCGTAGTCCAAAATATAAAGATGAAGTCATAAATAATTGTACTTTTTTAATAAATAGGGAAGAAGATTTAAATTTTCCTAATAATAATCCTTTGCATATTGAAATAGGGATGGGTAAAGGTAACTTTATTTTAAATATGGCTCTAAATAATCCAGATATTAATTTTATTGGTATAGAAAAATATTCCAGTGTAGCTAGTATTGCTATTAAAAAGATTCAAGAATATGATTTACCTAATTTAAAAATAATTATTAGTGATATTATGAATTTAGAAGAATTGTTAAAAAATAAAGTAGATGTAATTTATTTGAATTTTTCTGATCCATGGCCTAAGAAAAGGCATGAAAAAAGAAGGCTTACATCACCTTTATTTTTAGAACTTTATACTAAATTATTTAAAAGTGATAATATAATAATTCAAAAAACTGATAATGATGATTTATTTAATTATAGCTTAGATTCTTTAAAAGAATATGGCTATGAAATAAGAGAAATTAGTTATGATTTACATAGTACAAGTATTCCAAATATTATGACAGAATATGAAGAAAAATTTAGTAAAGTTGGAATTAAAATAAAATATTTGAAAGCAGTTAAAGAAATTGATATAATTAAGTAGGAGATAGATATGAAAGCAAAAAAAATATTATTTATTATTTTATCTTGTTTTATTCTTGTTGGGTGTACTAACCTAAAAGATGTTTCTTATGATGAGATTATGAATAATTTAACAATTGCGCCAAAAAGAGCTAATGTTCATCGTCAAGGCTATCAATTTTTTATTCCTCAGGGTATGCAAGTAGAAAAGGCAGGCCTTAGTTATGCAATACTTTCAAGTAATAATGTTGATTATTATCTTTATATTGATTTAATAAGTTATAATGCTAAAGACACTAGTTTTGTGTATGAAATAAATAAGAATGCTTTATATAGCACAACATTAAATTATCAAGATAAAAAAGGCTATGTAGAAATTAAATTACAAGAAAATAATCAATATCTAATTGAAATTATGTATAATTATGCTAAAATAGAAGTAATGGTAGATGAGAATAAAGTGAAAGAAGCTTTATCAAATTCTGCTACCATTTTAAACAGCATCAGGTATGATGATTTGATTATTAAAAATTTGCTTACTGATGATAATTTGGATTATACAGAAGAAAAATTTAATATGTTTGATGATATTAAAGAAAATAATAATGTTCTAGATTATGGTGAAAGTACAAATCAAACTGAAGATAATGAAAAAGTAAAAGATACAGATTATGTAGACTAGGAAGGTGACTTTGATGAGCTTTGTCAAAAAATTAAAAGATATTTTATTTGAAGAAGAAGAATATACAGAACCTATTAAAATTAGAGAAGAAAAAAAAGAAGTAGAAAAAGTTGAATCTAAACCAATAATTGTTGAAACACCAAAGGAAGAAATTAGAGAAGTTAGAGAAACAAGAACTCCTAAAATGGAGACAAGTGAACCAGCTGAAAGAGATTTATTTAAAGTAGATAATACTTTTAAATTTCCTGATTTTGATGAAGAAGAATTTGCTAGTAGTGTGCAAACAAGAATTAATCACAATGTGCTAGATGCCGAAAGAAAAAAAGCTTCTGAAAAAAGAAATGAATATAGTCGTTTAGAAAAAGTGGAATTTAAGGAACCAGAAAAAAAGAAATTTAAACCATCACCAATAATTTCACCAGTATATGGTATATTAAATCAAGACTATAAGGCAGAAGATATTGTTAAAAAAGAAGATGTTGCATCTAATATAGATATAGATGAAGTTCGTAAAAAAGCATATCCAAAAGAAGAAGTAAAAGAAGAAATCAAGGTTGAAGAAAAAGTAGAAGAAAAAATTGCAGATACTATTGATGAGCCAGTTGTAACATTCTTTGATGAAAAAAATAATGAAGTTGAAACTTTAGATGATAAAAAATCAATAGACGATTTATTAGAAGAAGCATCAGATGAGATTGCCATAGAAGATACTTTAGAAATGCCTAAAACAAATAATATTGAAGCTATTGAAGAAGAATTAGAGAAAATAGATGATGTTGAAAAGACAAAAGAAAAAAAATCAGAAAAAAATTTGGATGATACGTTAGATAGTGATTTATTTGAACTTATTGATTCAATGTATGATGAAAGAGAGGAGGGGTAACTAGATGGTTTTTTTACTACAATTTCTACCAATAATTATATATTTATTACTAATTGTTATAATAATAGTAGGAATTATTTTAGGAATAAAACTTATAATTACTATAGACAAGGTAAATAAAATAGTTGATGATGTTAATACTAAAATAGAAAGAGTAACACCTTTATTTGATTCACTTGGGATGATATCTGATAAAGTTGGTGGATTCTTTGCTACAGTTGTTGGTACAATTGAAAACATAGTTACAAAAATTTTTACTAGAAGTAGAAAAGGGAAAGAGGAGAGTGAAATAGATGAGTAAAAATGGTAAATTTCTACTAGGAGCTGGTGTTGGTTTAGGTTTAGGTTTCTTACTTGCCCCAAAAAGTGGTAAGGAAACAAGAAGGGATTTAGCAAAATCTTTAAATGAATTAGTTGATAAAGCTAAAGAAATTGATGTTGAAGAAGTTAAAAATGCTATTATTGTTAAAGCAAGAGAACTTGAAAATACTATTAGAGATTTAGATAAAGAAACTGCTAAACAAATGATAATAGATAAATCAAAAGAAGTTAAAATTAAAGCTCAAGAATTAGTAGATTTAGCAGTGGAAAAAGGAACTCCAGTAGTTGAAAAAACAGCTAAAGAAGTAAAACATAAAACTGCTAAGATTTTAAAAAATGCTGCTAATAAATTAGAAGAATCAGAAAAGCCTAAAAAAATTGCTAAAAAAAGTAGTAAATAATCTGTTATGAAAATTAACAGATTTTATAGATTTGTAAAATAATTTAACTTAGTAATTGCAAAATAAAATGTTCAAAAAATTTGCAAATAAATTTAACGA
>CANQDM010000025.1 GCA_947591505.1 uncultured Bacilli bacterium
ATATCTAAAGCCAAATTTTATTTTTAAATGTTCTTCAAATTTTTTTATAACATATTTTAAATATAAATCTTGGTATTTATTTAAAATATTTAATTCTTCATTAGTTAATTCATGGTAAAATCCATAATGAATATTATCTCTACATTTTCTATTTATAGAAAAAAATTCACTATTTATTTTTTTCGGATAATTATCTAGAATTTTATCTAAAAAAGGAATATCATTATTGCACTTATCATTCCATAGTAATTCGATTAATTCAGCTTTAACTTTTATTAAGAATGAATCAAAACTAACTTTTATATTTTTTTCCTCATTTATGGTAATAAAATTTCCATTTCCAAATAATTTAAAAAAATACATAGTAGTTTTTAATACTCCTATTCTCTGCATGATATAGATTTTTTCATCTTTCGATAAATTATTATCAAATAATTTTTTAGATGAATATGATTTAAATGTTATTGTCTTTTTGCCAAATCTTTTTACAAACTCATCAACATATGTTTTTCTTATTTCTTCAAACATATCATTTAATTGAGGAAATAAATTTTTTATCCATCTTCTAGGACTTAATATTATACCGTTATACAAATCAAAATTTTCTTTGGATTTATTACGCCAAGTACGACTATTTATATCTATAAGTTCATTACCAACATAGAATAAAACATTATCGAAAACATAATTATCAAAATCTATTCCCATTTCTCCAATTATTTTTTTCATACTTTTTGAACTATATAAGGGGCATTTTTTAAAATATCTTTTTCTTAATTCTTTAAGTTGATTGTTAGAAACATAATTAGAATCCCTTACTCCACCAAATCTATAAATAATTGATTCTTCACAAAATGATGATGAAAAAAATAAAAGAAAGTCAGTTAATAATGCTTTCATCGTTAAATCTTGAATTTTTTCTTCAGTTGTTAAAATAATACCTAACCAAAAAGAATCATTTAGAATCTCTAAACTTATTTTTATGGATATATTAAGAAGTAATTGTTTATAAAATTCGTTTGTTATATATGTCGAAATTTCATTTATAACTCCAATTTTATATTTACTTTTATCTGTGAATTTATCATCTGTTATACATTTAACAAAAATATAATTATCAGATTCTTCTATTATCATAACATCTCTTATAAAATGATTATATTTCTTTTGATATCTTTCACATAAAATTTCTTTATCATCAAAAAATTCTTTTACACATAAAGTCGGCAATTCCCATTTATTTCTGCTTTTTATAATTAAAAATCGACTATCTTTTGTATCCACTAAAAACACTATTTTTTTCATAATCAGTCACTTCACTTTAACTAGTATTATATCATAAATAGTATTTTACTTATTCTAGTTTCTTTAAAATTTCATTCTTTTGGATAGTTCCATTATTATTTATTTTTATTGTTCTATTTATGAAATTTAACTTTCATTCAAAGATTTATCTGGTACATTATCCTGTGTCACTAATCTAAATTGTCTTGCAAAAGCAATCCTTGAGCCTTGTGATAAATCCTTTAATTTTGGTTTTGTGTATATTAGTCGCATTTTTATTACCTCCAATTCTTTGTCGCATATCACATAAAAAAGACTAAGATATGCGACTTAATAAGTCATCTTAGTCTAAATTTATATATAAATATCAACAAATATTGGCTCTTTTAACCTTACATATTTACATTCAGGTATTTCATCACTATACCTTACTAAATCATCTTTTGTAATGATTATACGGGTTAAAAAGACATCAATATCATTCTTTATTCTTGCATCCCAGACTTGATTGCGGCTTGAGCTGCAGCAAGTCTTGCAATAGGTACACGATAAGGTGAGCAAGATACATAGTTAAGACCTACTTTATGGCAAAATTCCACACTAGATGGTTCGCCACCATGTTCACCACAAATACCAAGTTTTAAATCAGGTCTAGTACTTTTACCTTTTTCGGCAGCCATTTGGACAAGCATACCAACACCAGTTTGATCAAGTTTGGCAAATGGATCAATTTCATAGATTTTATTTTGATAATAACTATCTAAGAATTTACCTGCATCATCTCTTGAGAAACCAAATGTCATTTGCGTTAAATCATTAGTACCAAATGAGAAGAATTCAGCCTCTTCCGCAATTTTATCAGCAGTTAGAGCTGCTCTTGGAATTTCAATCATGGTACCAATGTGATATTTAATATCACTGTTTTTCTCTTTTTTGACAAGTTCTGCTGTTTCTACGACAATATCTTTAACAAATTTTAATTCTTTAACTTCGCCAACTAAAGGAATCATTATTTCTGGAACAATATCATAGCCATTTTCTTTTTTAACCTCAATAGCAGCTTCCATTAAAGCTCTAGTTTGCATTCTTGCTATTTCTGGATAAGTTACGGCTAAACGACAACCACGATGTCCCATCATTGGATTAAATTCATGTAGTTCAGCACATTTATTTTTAATATCTTCAACAGTTACGCCCATATCTTTCGCTAAGTCTTTAATTTCTTCCTCTGTATTTGGTAAGAATTCATGTAAAGGTGGGTCTAGGTAACGAACAGTCATAGGTAATCCTTTAAGTTCTTTATACATTGCTTTAAAGTCACCTTTTTGGAATGGAATAAGTTCATTTAAAGCTTTCTCTCTTTCTTCCACAGTATTAGCTAAAATCATTTTTCTAATTTTAGGAATACGGTCGGCTTCAAAGAACATATGCTCTGTCCGACATAAACCAATACCTTCCGCCCCAAGTTCAATAGCTCTTTTAGTATCTCTTGGATTATCAGCATTAGTTCTAACACCAAGCACGCGGTATTTATCAGCCCATTCCATGATACGGCCAAAATCACCAGCAACTTCGGCTTCTTTAGTTTCGATATCACCCTTATAGATTTTACCAGTATTACCATCTAGAGAAATATAATCACCTTCATGAAATGTAATACCACCAAGTTCAAAATGTTTTGCTTCTTCATCAATTTTGATAGCACCACATCCTGCTACACAACAAGTACCCATACCACGAGCAACTACTGCCGCATGACTTGTTCTTCCTCCTCGAACAGTTAAAATACCTTGACTGGCGACCATTCCTTCAATATCTTCAGGTGTAGTTTCAAGACGAACTAAAACTACTCTTTCGCCCTTTCCACCTTTACCAAGTCTTTTAGCATCTTCAGCCGTAAATACTACTTTACCAGCAGCAGCACCAGGAGATGCAGGTAAACCTTCACCAATAGCTTCTGCTTTATCTAAAGCCTCTTTAACAAAAGTTGGATGTAATAATTGATCTAAACTTTTAGCTTCAATTCTTAAAACTGCTTCTTCCGGAGTAATCATTCCTTCATCAACTAAATCACAAGCAATTTTAATTGCAGCATGTGCTGTTCTTTTACCGTTTCTTGTTTGTAAGAAATATAATTTACCATTTTCAATTGTAAATTCCATATCTTGCATATCACGATAATGATCTTCTAGTTTTTGCGCAAGACTCATAAATTCTTTATAGCATTCTGGTAAGTCAGTTTCCAGTTTAGTAATAGGTTGAGGCGTTCTAACACCCGCTACTACATCTTCACCTTGGGCATTAATTAAGTATTCACCATAAATACCTTTTTCACCGGTTGCTGGATTTCTTGTGAATGCTACTCCAGTACCTGAAGTATTACTCATATTACCAAAGACCATCGCTTGAATATTAACCGCAGTTCCCCAATCACCTGGAATATCATTCATTCTACGATAAACAATGGCTCTTGGATTATCCCAGGAACGAAATACGGCTTCAACTGCCCCAATTAATTGGGTATGAACATCTTGTGGGAATTCTTCTCCATTCATATTTTCACTATAAACTTTTTTAAATCTTTTAACTAATTCTTGTAAATCTTCCGTAGTAAGTTCATTATCATATGTAATACCTTTTTCATTCTTTACTTCATCAATAATTTTTTCAAAGTATGATTTAGGCACTTCCATTACTACATCAGAATACATTTGGATAAATCTTCTGTAAGAATCATACGCAAATCTAGGATTATTACTAGATTTAGCAAATCCTTCCACTGATTCATCATTTAAGCCTAAGTTAAGGATAGTATCCATCATACCTGGCATAGAAGCTCTTGCTCCACTTCTTACTGATACAAGTAAAGGACGTTCTTTATCCCCAAACTTTTTTCCTTCTAATTCTTCTAATTTTTTTAAAGATTCTTCAATTTCCTTAATGATATCCTCTCTAATTTTTTTACCATTTTGGTAATAATCAACACATGCTTCCGTAGATACTGTAAAACCTTGAGGAATAGGCATACCTAAATTAGTCATTTCAGCTAAATTAGCCCCTTTACCACCAAGGATTTCTCTCATGTCTTTATTACCTTCTTTAAACATATAGACATATTTTTTTGCCATAATAAAATCCTCCTAATGAATATTTTAACATAAAAAAACAAGTTTCTTTGCAAAAACTTATCTTTTTAGACTATTTATTGACGATTTTTATCCGGATGATACTTTAAATATTCTGCTCTTAATCTTTCATTACTAACATGAGTATATATTTCTGTCGTATTTAAATTTTCATGACCCAGTAATTCTTGCACACTTCTTAAATCCGCTCCATTATTAAGTAGGTGAGTCGCATAGGTATGTCTTAGGGTATGAGGAGATAATTTATGCTTTACCTCTGGTATATCTGATATTTTAATAAAAATATTTTCGATACTATTTCTCGATAATTTTCCACCAATACTATTAATAAACAAATAATCTATTTCGCCTTTTTTTAAAAAATCTTTTCTTATTTTTAAGTATTTGTCTAATCTTTCTTTAAGAGAGTCCCCAAAATAAGCAATTCTTTCTTTTCTTCCCTTGCCAAATACTCTAATAGTCATATTATGCATATCAATATCTTTTAATTTAATATTACTGGCTTCACTTACTCTTATTCCAGTTGAATATAAAAGCTCTACTAAACACTTATTTCTAATATCTTCTTTAGTATCTTCTTTTAAGATATTTAAAAGATTTTCCATTTCCAAAACATTCAAATAATTAGGTAATTTCTTTTCTATTTTCGGATTTCTAATTCTTTTAAAAATATTTTCTTCTAATAATTTTATTTCTACTAAATATGTATAAAAATGTCTTAAACTACTTAAAAAACGAGATATTGATTTATTACTATACTTTTTTTCATCTAAATATTTTAAAAAATTAATTATATCATTCTTATTTAAATTTAAATAATTTAAATTATTATTTTTTATATAATTAGCAAATAAAACTAAATCATTGTGATAATCTATAACAGTCATAGACGTATAATTTAGTTCTTTATCAATATATTCTAAAAATTTTTCAATTGCCTCTTCTATTTTCATAAATAAATTATACTACAAAAAAAATTAAATGACTATGCTACATCATTTAATTTTTCTAATACTCTTTTATTTTGACTATTATAATTAGCTTTATAAGCATTAGTATTAGCTAATTTAATAATACTTTCTTCTTTTTCCTCTTTAATAGTTTTATCTTTATTAAGCATTTTATAAATACTTATATAAATATTTCTACTCTTTTGATAAGGAAGTTCACCAATTAATTTAAAAATTTCTCTTTTTGTCCCATTTTTTAAAGTACTCTTAAATCTATCAAGCATTCCTTTAATAAAATCTGGATCATTAAAACTATTTTCTGTTATTTTTTTATATGCACCGAATAGTTTATTTTTAAAATCTTGATTTATTTCTTCTTCATTTGTTTGAAAATCCATAATATCTTGATGAATTTCTTTAGTTAAGACAGTTAAATTATGTTTATGTCTTGCATCACTTATAATTCTAAGTCTTCCATCTAAATATTCAGGACGTGCCATATTACTTCTTACAATTGAATCTCTTATTTCTTTTTCCTTAAATTCACAAGTAAAAAAATCAATACTAAGAATATCACTAGGTATTTCTTTAGTAACAATATCAAGTCTATTAATATCGATAATATTATAGTCTCCCAAACGTTTTTCTAAAACTAAATAATAATTAATTTTTTCTTCTTTCATAATAAAATCCCCTTTTCTTAAAGGAGACTTATTATAACATATGCATTTTATTATGTCAAACTTATATATTAACTATCTATGTTTTATATTCTCATCATCTATTAGATATTTAGTTAAATTCCAATTATTTTTTATAGCAATTTCAATTAATTCATTATTTGATGCTACCTCAACTTTACTTAAATCAATAATTGCCATAGGCAAGCCAGAATACATTGCTGAACCAAAATAATCAATTAAATCACTTCTTAATTTTTCATAATCTATTTCCATAATTACCTTTCTAAATATAGAAAAAGACCAATTTTAATATTTGGCCTTTTATTTATTATTCACCTTTAACTTGATTCATTACTTCTTCAGCAAAGTTGTCATTTCTTTTTTCCATACCTTCGCCAACTTCATAACGAACCATTTTAACTACTTCACCATTATTATTGGCTACATATTTAGAAACTGATAAATCGCCATCTTTAATAAATGGTTGCTCAACTAAACAAATTTCTTTAAAGAATTTCTTAATTCTTCCTTCAACCATTTTTTCGGCAATATCAGCAGGTTTTCCTTCATTCATGGCAAGTTCTTTTTGAACTTTTCTTTCATTTTCAACTACATCTGCTGGTACTTCATCAATATTTAAATATAATGGTTTCATCGCAGCAGCTTGCATTGCTACATCTTTAGCAACTTCGGCATTGGCTCCTTTAAGAACAGTTAATGCAGCAATTTTGCCACCCATATGTAGGTAAGTACCAAATACTTCGCCTTCATTTAAAGTAACAAGTTCAAATCTTCTTAAAGATAATTTTTCACCAATTTTTGCAACCATTGCCACAATATAATCTTTAACTTTACCATTTTCAGTTTCAACTTCATTAGCTTCATCTAATGTTTTAGCATCACTTTTTAATAAAGCATGACCAATAACATTGATCATATTAATAAATTCTTCATTTTTTGATACAAAGTCAGTTTCAGAATTAACTTCTAAAATTACTGCTTTATTACCATCAACAAAGATATTAGCTAATCCTTCAGCAGCAATACGAGATTCTTTTTTAGCAGATTTAGCTATTCCTTTTTCTCTTAAATAGTTCATTGCTTCTTCCATATTACCATTGCATTCAGTTAAAGCTTTTTTGCAATCCATCATGCCAGCACCTGAAGTTTCACGTAATTCTTTGACCATACTTGCTGTAATTTCCATATAATTTTTCCTCCTTTTTATTTTAAATTTTTAATTAATTCATCTTTTTTCATGGTACTATAACCTTTAATACCAGCTTCTTTAGCCATTGCTTTAAGTTCAACTAAAGTTTTTTTAGATAAATCTTCTTTTTCTTCTTTTTCAGTCTTTTTAGTAGTTTTTTTAGGTTTTTCTGCCTTTTCTTCTACTACTTCTTTTGCTTCTTCTTGTTTCTCTTCTTTTACTTTTGCTTCTTTTTTAGGAGCTTTCTTTACTTCTTTAACTTCTTTTTCTTCAATGGAATCATCTTTTCTAGCTTGATCAAATTTTTCTGATTTGATTAATTCTTCCATATTAGTTTCTTCTTTAGAAGTACCTTTTTTATCTTCTTCACTAATGTAATCAACCATTTCTAGTCCATTAGCCTCACAAATAGCATTATTTAGTACCCCAAGCATAACTTTAATACTTCTAACAGCATCATCATTACCTGGAATAACAAAGTCAACATCATCAGGATCGCCATTAGTATCAACAATACCAAATACTGGAATATTTAGTTTTCTTGCTTCTTTAACTGCGTTGTATTCCTTCTTAGGATCAACAACAATTAATGCTTGTGGTAATTTATCCATTTCTCTAATACCACATAGAATACGATTTAATTTGTCATATTCTTTCTTTAAACCGATAACTTCTTTTTTAGGTAAAACTTCAAATTTACCTTCACTCTCCATGTTTTCGATTTCTTCAAGTCTCTTAACACGACGACGAATAGTTCTAAAGTTTGTAAGTGTTCCACCTAACCATCTTTCAGTTACATAGAAAGATTTACTACGTAGAGCTTCTTCAACACAAACTTCTTGAGCTTGTTTTTTAGTTCCCACAAATAAGAACTTTCCACCATTTTCCGCAATTGTTTTGATTTCGTTATATGAAACCTCTAACAATTCTTGGGTTTTTTGCAAGTCAATAATATATATATCTTCTCTTGCTGTAAAGATATATTCTTTCATTTTTGGATTCCATCTTTTAGTTTGATGACCAAAATGAACTCCAGCTTCTAATAAATAACTCATAGAAACTACGGCCATAAAATAATCACTCTTCCTTTCGTTTTTCTTCTTAATTTTTAATACCCTTACCACTTAAAATATTTAAGCACTCGGCGTGGGCTAAAAATTAATGTCTATTTGACTTTTAAAGCCATACCTATTGTAACAAATTATATGCTTGAATACAAGCAAAAAATGCTTGTACTTATTATTATTTACAAAGCATTTCTATATTCTACTCTTCAATATTATGATAGTTACTAAAATCACAGCCACAATAATCTTGGCGATATAAATTATATTTGTGGGATAATTCAATTGATTTTTTATAACCATCTTTTTTCTTAAAATCACTATACAGCCATTTTACATTATAAATACTTGCAAGTTCTTCCCCAATTTTATTTAAAACTTCGGCATTTTTATAAGGACTAACTGTAAGCGTTGTTCCAAAATATTCATAATTATTTTCTTTGGCTACTTGAGCAGTTTTCTCTAATCTTAACCTGTAACATAGATGACATCTTTCGCCACCTTCTTTGTCTTCTTCATGTCCTTTTATATAATCTCTATAAGTATCATTATCATAATCAATATCTTTAATAGATAAATTAGGCAAATTTAATTCCTTAATTAATCTGATTTGTTCACTCTTTCTTTTTTCATATTCACTAATTGGCTCAATATTTGGATTATAATAAAGAATAGTTATATCAAAATAATCTTTTAAATAAGTAATTACATAAGATGAACAAGGACCACAACAACTATGAAGTAAAAGTTTAGGTTTATATTCTAGTGTTTGAATTAATTCTTCTAATTTTTTATCATAATTAATCTTCATTAGAATCATCCTTTTTATCTTCTGGATTTCCTATTTTATCTTCTTCACAATTATTAAAATGATTATTTTCACTATTACTATCTAAATATAAGCATCCTTTAGTATCACCATTTTTATTTTCAATTGCATCATATATTTCTAAATAATCATTAAATTTTTCGATATTAATCGTATTAATATACACTTGATTACCATCATTCATCCGAAATAAAAATCTTTTATCATCAATAACTTTATCATCTATCATTGATCTACTATACTCTATTTCACTAACTAAACTTAATACTTCTTTATCAATTTTATTTAATTTCTCTATAAATTCTTTGTATATATCATCGGGTACATAATTTATAAGCGTTGGAACTCCTAGATATTCTTTATTATAAGGTATTTCTCTTCCACTAGATAAAACTATTTTTTTTGTATTCCAATTATAAAATAATATTTTATCTTCCGTTATTTTTAATTTTAATGTTCCAAAATAATTTTTTGATATTTTAACATCACTAATTAAATCTATTTTAAGTAATTTCTTTTTAATTTTACTTCTACTAACAGTAAGTATTTTAGCATCTTTTAGATCTAGATAATTAGCAATATAATTATCTTTTAAATAGTAATTACCCTCAACTTTAATATTTTTTATTGGAACATTACTAAAATAATAGATAGCTATACCTATTAAAAGAATAATAACTAAAAAGGTAAAAAATCTTTTAGTATTAAGTTTTCTTTTTTTCTTTTTTTTATCCATTATAATCCCACTCTACTACAATTTGTTCTAATTCTAATTCCACATTAAATTTATTTTTAACTTCTTCTTGAATTTTTTTAATTAATTTTTGGATATCTTCACTAGTAGCATGACCTTTATTAATAATAAAATTAGCATGTTTTTCGGAAACCTCGGCATCACCTATACTATAACCTTTAAGGTGAACATCTTCAATTAATTTACCAGCAAACATACCCTCTGGATTTTTAAAAACACTACCAGCATTTTTATATTCAAGTGGTTGACTGTTTTGTCTTTTTAATCTATTTTCTTTAATAATACTCTCTAATTTTTCCTTATTTCCTTCATCTAGACAAAAACACGCTCTTAAAATAATATCATTATTATCTTTAAATTCAGTATGCCGATAAGATACTTTAAAATCACCTTTACCAATTGTATCTATTTCATTATCTCTTAAAATTACTATCTCCATTAAATAATCATAAATTGTATGGTCTTTTACCCCGGCATTACCATATAGGGCACCACCTAAAGAGCCAGGAATGCCTGCTAAATATTCTAATCCTTTTAAATTATGATTAACACATTCTTTAACTAAAGTACCTAATATAACCCCAGCTTCCGCTTTAACATTACGTCCTTCAATTTCAATTTTATTAAAGTATTCTAGACTTATAATAACTCCATCAAAAGGTTTATCAGGTAAGATAACATTAGATCCTTTACCTAAAATATAATATTTAATTTTATTTTTGCGTAAATAATCAACTAAAAAATATAATTGTTCTTCATCTTTAGGTTTAACTAAATACTTACAACTAGTTTTAATACCATAGGTATTATAGCTTTCCAAAGAGGCATTTTCTACTACTTCACCAAATTTATTTAGCATTTTTTATAATCTCCTTTATTTCCTTGTATATTTTTTCACTACTAGATGGCATAATATTTTCATATAAATTGTTTTTTAGATTACGATATTCTTCATTATTATTTAAAAGTCCTTTTACTTTTTCATATAAGACTTTACTATCTAAATCTTTTTCTTCAATCATAATAGCTAAATTTTTATCTTGCATTGCTTTGGCATTATAATATTGATGATTATTAGCAACATTGGGACTAGGTATTAAAATACTAGGAACTTTTGATACAAGTAATTCACTAATTGTCCCTGCTCCTGCTCTTCCTATTACTAAATTACAGCTTTTAAGAAGAGCACTTAAATTATCTAAATAAGGCATTACTTTGATATTACTATTAAATTTATTTTTACTAAATTCTTCATAATTTCCTTTGCCTGTAATAAATAATACTTCATAATCTTCTTTACCACTTAAGTTTAGAAATTCTATTAGCTTATCATTCATCGCACTACTACCTAAAGATCCAGAAGTAATTAAAACTAATTTTTTATTTTTCGATAAACCTAATTCATCTTTTCTAATTGATTTTAAAGTTAAAACATTATCACCAGATGGATGCCCCGTATAAATACAATTTACATCCTTATCAAAATATTTTTCACTTTCTTTAAATGAAGTAAAGACAGCATCTACCCCTCTACTTAAAAATTTATTAGTTTTACCAGGAATAATATTTTGTTCATGAATTACACTTTTAATATTTAATTTTTTAGCAGCCATTATAACGGGCATTGTAACATAACCACCCACCCCAATTACAATATCCGGTTTAAACTCTTTCATTATCTTTAAACATTTATTATAAGCTTTATAAAGTAAGTAAACATTTTTGCAATCTTTTAAAATATTTTTACTAAAACCATATATTTCAATTGCTTCATAAGGAATATTATTTTGAGGAATAATATCTTTTTCCATTCTATTATGAGTACCGATATATAACACTTCTAAATAAGCTTCTTTTTCTTGTAGTTTTTTAATTATAGAAAGTGCTGGATAAATATGACCACCTGTACCACCAGCCGAAATTATTACACGCATAAGTATCACCTACTTAAATTATACAATAAAAGTATTTAAATTAGTAGGAATTTAAATACATAAAGTGTCAACTAAGTATTTATTTTTAAAAAATTTTTTGCTATAATAGCAACTAACTTTTAAAGGGGGATTAATTTATGACTAATTTATCTTTAAAATTTTTAAATGGTATGCCTCTTAAAATTGAGGAAAAATACTTTGCTAAAAAGCGTGAAGAATTAGAAACATTCGTGGAAAGTGAACCACATCTTTCCTCATCTTTATTTGCAAGAGATGTCATGTTTTCGCATGAATTAAAAGCCAATAATCAAATTGAAGGTTACTCTGATGATGTCAACTTAATTGAAGATGTTATTGCCAAAAAATATCATGGCAAAGACGAGAAAAAAGTCAAAAGAATTATGAATCTTTATTATGGCTATAATTATATTTTAAATAATCAAAATATTAATGAAGATTCGCTAAAAGAATTATATAATATACTTTCAAAAGATTTATTAGAACAATCTGATGCCTCAAGAATGGGTGAATATTATCGTACTGCTCCAGTTTATATTGTCAAAGGTGGTATTATATCAAAAAGTGTTGATGAACTAGATAAAGGAATACCAGAAAATAGAATAGATGAATTTATGCAAGCTTATTTTGCATTTTTAAATAACAATGAATTTAATGCTAATATGACAGATGAATATATTAAAAGTCAAATATTACACTTCTATTTTGTCTACATTCATCCATATTTTGATGTTAATGGCAGAACTTCAAGAACGGTTGCTATGTGGTATTTACTAAATAAAAAAGCTTATCCTTATATTATCTTTAACCGTGGTATTACTTTTAAAGGGAGAGACTATGATAATGCTATTGAAGATACCATTAAAAATAGAAATATATCTTATTTTATTTACTATATGCTTAAAACAGTGCAAACAGAATTAGAAAAAGAATACATTATGGAATGTATTGCTAATTCTACAAATAGAAAACTAACTGCTGAAGATTATCAAACTCTTCTATATTTACTTTCAATGAATGGTTTACTAACAGTTAAAGATTATGCTTCTATGTATAATAGATTTCATGATACTAAAAGATGTAAAGAAATATATGAAACCATGATTGATCCATTAATAAGTAAAGATATCTTAAAAGTAGTTAGAACTACTAATAAAATAATGTTTGATAACTTACCTAATGAAATACTTGAGTTTAATCCATCTTGTATCCAATATGATAGAGATAAAATTAAAAGTTTAGTAAGATATCGTTAATCATCTACAATATAATAAACATTACTATATTTATATTCTTGAATACTTTCTAAAACACCATAAGAAAATATTTCTAAGCCTTTTAATCTACTCATAATATTTTCATCTAGTATACTATTTAAAATAACTAAAAAATCTAATTTTTTAATATCATTATTAGTATTTAATACATAATTTAATACTCCTACTTTGTATGTTTTATTACTTTTATTTATTTTATTTATAATACTATTAGAAAAACTCATCACATAAATATTTTTATCTTGATAATCTTTAAGTAAATTAATAAACTTATCAATACTAGTGATATTTTTAATTTCAATTAAAAATATCTTAGAACTACCTATATTTAAGATATCTTTTAGTCTAGGAATAAATTTAGGTAGTTCTCTATATAAATAATTACTAATTAATTTATTATTTAACATTGGATTATGATAAATAATAAATTCATGATCTTTAGTTTCTCTTATATCAAATTCTACTCCTAAATATTTATTATCTTCTAATGCCATTTTAATTGCTTCATAAGTATTTTCTTTAATATTTTTACTACTTTTACCTCGATGTTTAATTAATTTAGTCAAAAAAATCACCTAATAAATAATATTAAGTGATTTTTATTTTAATTATT
>CANQDM010000026.1 GCA_947591505.1 uncultured Bacilli bacterium
AAAACTAGGATAAAAATCAAAATTGAAAATAATTTATAAAGTTTTGTATAGAAAATACTTGACTTTATTATGGGAGGAGTAGATTATGAAAAAAATTAGTATAGTGTTTTTAGGTTTATTAACTGTATTGTTAATTACTGGATGTGGAACTAAACAACCAAAAGAACAAAAATTGGTTTGTACAAGTACTCAAAGTGAAGATGGAATAGATGCTTCTCAAGTAATTTCAATGACTTATAAAAATGATAAATTAAATCATATGACAATGGAAGTAAATACTAAGATTACAGATTCTAAAGTTCAAGAAAATTGGGATGAATTTAAAAAGTCAATGGATGAACAAAATCAAGAATTTGACAAAGATGGTGTTAGTCTAAAAGTAGCAACAGATGATCAAAATTATGAATATAAAGTAACTTTAGATATTGATGTAGAAAATGCTAGTGAAGAAGTATTAAAAGAACAAGGCTTTGAAGATTTAAAAGATGATAATAGTACTTTAGAAAGTAGTAAAGAAGATGCAGAAAAAGATGGTTTTACTTGTGAGGTAAAATAAGTTCACAAAAAACATTTAAATAGTTTGACTTTTTATCTATTAATATGTTATAAATAACTAAAGGACAAAATTCCTTAATAGAAATATTTAAGGCTGTAAATATTCTTCTTGCACTAACGCCTTATTTTATAAGGTCAGAGTAGGTTTATACCGAAAGTATACATGTAGAACTGGGAGACTACTAAATTTTTCTAAATAGTCCATAGTATAAAACTATGGGCTAAATTTTTTTTAATATTTAAAAATTTTTGATGATTTGCTATAATAAAAATATAAACTAGAAAGGATGTATAAATATGTGTACAGCAATAACATATAATACTAAAAATCATTATTTTGGGAGAAATTTAGATTTAGAATATTCTTATCATGAAAGTGTAACAATTACACCAAGAAATTATGTATTTAAATTTAGAAATGGAGAAGAAGTAAAAATTCATTATGCTATTATTGGGATGGCTTATGTAAATAGTAATTATCCATTGTATTATGATGGTGTAAATGAAAAAGGACTTGGAATGGCAGGATTAAATTTTCCTGGTAATGCTGATTATAAAGAGATAGATGAAAGTAAAAATAATATAGCACCTTTTGAATTTATTCCTTATGTATTAAGTAAATGTGCCACTATTGAAGAGGTTAAAGAATTATTAAAAGATATTAATATTGCAAGTATTAATTTTAGTGATGAATTAAAAGCATCACCTCTACATTGGATTATATCAGATAAAGAAAAATCTATTACAGTTGAAAGTGTTAAAGAAGGATTAAAAGTATATGATAATGTAGTTGGAGTTCTAACTAATAATCCAACATTCGATATTCATATGTTTAATTTAAATAATTATATGAGTTTATCTATTGAACCACCAGTTAATAATTTTTCTAAAAAATTGAATTTAGATACTTATAGTAGAGGTATGGGTGCTTTAGGTCTTCCTGGTGATTTATCAAGTGCATCTCGTTTTGTTAAAGCAACATTTACCAAAATGAATTCATTATCCGGTGATTCGGAAAAAGAAAGTATAAGTCAATTTTTCCATATCTTAGATTCAGTTTGTCAACAAAGAGGTTGTGTTCATATGGGAGATAATTTATATGAAATAACTATTTATAGTTCATGTGCTAATATGGATGAAGGAATATATTATTATAAAACTTATGATAATAGTCAAATTACTGAAGTTGATATGTATAAAGAAAATATTGATGGTGATAAACTAGTTAGTTATGAACTTATTAAAGATGGCGAAATATATCACCAAAATTAATTAAATATTTTCGGGAATTAATTCATTTAAATACTCTAGGATTTCTTCTTTAGAGTATTTATTTTTGCCATTTAACCATTCAAAACAAACACTGACAACTGCTCCTAAATAAAATCTTACCAATATATCAGTAGGAACATTACCTTTATGAATATTATTAATTTCTAATCTTTTATTAATATCTTTAACAGCTCCTTCAATAAAAATATCTTCGACAATACTACTTCTATTACTAAGAATAATTGAGGTATAGATATCTTTTTTCGCATCAATGTGTTCTAAAATTAAATTGATCATTTCCATATAATATTCTTTGGTATTAACAATTTGACTATTTTGATTTAAAGAGGTTTGTAAATTATTTTTTAAATCTTTTATTAACGCTAATAACAATTCATATTTATCGGAATAATGAGCATAAAAAGTAGTTCTATTAATAAGAGCTTCATTACAAATATCAGCTACTTTTATTTCTTCAAATGATTTATCTTTAATAAGTTTAGTTAAAGCATTAAATAAGGCTTGTTCTGTTTTAATAATTCTTAAATCTTTTTTCTCTTTCATAATATCACTTCGCCATAAATTATATATCAGTATTATTAATTTGTAAATATAACAATACGTTTGTTGATTATTTATCGATACATAATTTTAAAAATGTTGTTTATCATACAATATTTTAATTTTTGCAGTGGAATAAATTAACATACTATCATAGAATTTCTAAAGGAAAGAAGTGATAGTATGCGAAAATTTGCAAACTACATTTGTAAACATCAAAAATTAGTCATATTTATATCATGTGTTTTATTAATATTCTCTTTTATAGGCATGAATTTAACTAAGATTAATTATGATATTTTAGTTTATTTACCAGAAGATATTGAAACTATTAAAGGAGAGAATATCTTAACTGATGATTTTGAAATTGGTTCATATTCCCTAGCTTTAGTGGAAAACTTAAATAGTAAAGATATTTTAAAATTAGAAGATGATATTAAAAATATTGATGGCGTTAATAATGCTTTTAGTATTTATGATGCAATTGGTACATCTATTCCTTTAGATATGTTACCAAGTGATATAACAAGTAAAGTTCATAATAAAAATACGGATTTATTAATCATTACTTTTGCCGATTCCACATCTAGTGAAAAAACAATTAATGCGGTTAAGGAAATAAGAGAACTTAAGGGTGATTATCTAAAACAAGGTGGAATGAGTTCAATGGTTGTTGATACGATGAACTTATCAGAAAGTGAAATATTTATCTATATTGTTATTGCAGTAATTTTATGTATCTTTATTTTAGAGTTATCACTAGATTCTTATGTAGTACCTTTTATCTTACTTATGAATATTGGTTTTGCTATTTTATTTAATTTAGGTACTAATGTCTTTTTAGGAGAAATATCTTATATTACGAAAGCTCTAGTAGCGGTTTTACAACTGGGAGTAACTACTGATTTTTCTATATTCTTATATCATTCTTATGAAAAGAAAAAAGAAGAGGGCTTAGATAAAACTAAAGCAATGACTGATGCGATAGTTGATACTTTTACCTCAGTAACCGGAAGTTCTCTTACAACAATTGCAGGGTTCTTAGTATTATGTACGATGCAACTTACATTAGGTAAGGATTTAGGTATCGTTATGGCCAAAGGTGTTTTATTCGGTGTAATTTGTGTTCTTACTTTATTCCCAGCCTTACTTCTAATGCTTGATAATTTAATTACTAAAACTAAACATAAAGTAATTGTTCCTAATTATACTAAATTAAATACTTTTATAATTAAACATAAAAATATTATATTTACTGTATTCATAATTTTATTAATTCCAATTTATTTAGCTTATTCGAAAGTAGATGTTTATTATAAATTAGATAGATCACTACCTAGTTATTTAGAGAGTATTAAAACAAATCAAGAATTAAAAGATAATTATAATATTGTTAGTCCAGAATTAATTTTAGTAGATAGTAGCCTTAAAACAGATGACTTTAATAATTTAGTCCAACAAATTGAAGCCACTGATGGTATAGAATGGGTGTTATCACTCGCCAAATTAAATGAACTTGGGATTAGCAAAAGTATGTTAAGTGATGATATTCTTAAAATAGTTGAAAATGAAAACTATGATTTAGTACTAGTTAATTCAAGTTATGAAACAGCCACTGATGAATTAAATAATCAAATAACACAAATAAATAAAATAGTTAAATCTTATGATAAAAATGGAATAGTAGCAGGAGAAGGAGCTTTAATGAAAGACTTAGTTACTATTTGTGATACTGATTTTCATAATGTTAATACCTCATCAATTATTTGTATATTTATAATATTGTTTATAGTTTTAAAATCATTAAGTTTACCATTCTTACTAATTATAACAATCGAATTTGCGATATTTATGAATATGAGTTTTTCCTACTTTGGTGGGGTAACGCTTCCATTTATTGCCCCAATTGTACTTGGTACTATCCAGTTAGGAGCTACAATCGATTATGCGATTTTAATGACGACAACATACCTTAGAAAACGAAAAGAGAAGAAGCCTAAAGAAGATGCCATGTTAGAAGCTATGAACTATTGTGGTAATTCGATATTTACGAGTGGTATGTGTTTCTTTGCCGCAACATTTGGTGTTGGCGTTTATTCTAAAATTGAAATGATTGGTGCGTTGTGTACTCTTATAGCAAGAGGAGCCATCATCAGTATGTTAGTAGTTATTATGGTGTTACCTTCAATACTTCTGATATTTGATAAATTAATTTTAAAAACTACATTAAAAGAAAGGAAAGATAAAAAAATGAAAAATAGTTTTAAAAAGAAAGCAGTTGCAACATTAAGTTTATTACTTATATTTGGATTTACTTTTAATCCTATACTTGTAAGTGCTTTAACTAAGAATGAAACAGTTTATGCTAAATTAAATGAAGATGGAACTGTTAAAAGTATTTTAGTAAGTGAAGAATTAAAAAATACAAGTAAAAAAGAAAAGTTAGAAGATTATACTAATCTTACTGATATATTAAATGTAAGTAATGATAGTATTTTTGAACAAGATGGTAATAAATTAACTTGGAATGCAGATGGTAAAGATATATTTTATCAAGGGACAACTGATGAAAAATTACCAATTAGTCTAGATATTACTTATAAGTTAAACGATAAAGAGAAAAAAGTAGAAGATATGCTTGGTAAAAGTGGTAAAGTAGAAATAACTTTAAAATTTACTAATCATGATAAACATAATGGCTTATATACTCCTTTTGTTATTACTACTGGTATGATTTTAGATAGTGAAAATAATAGTAATGTCAAAATAAATAATGGTAAAGTGATAGCAAATGGTACAAAAAATGTAATTGTTGGTATAAGCAGTCCAGGATTATATGAAAGTTTAAAAATAAAAGAATTAAAAGAAATGGATAAAATTACGATTAGTTATGATACAACTAAATTTGAACTTGCTAGTATTTATAATGTTATTACACCAAAGTTAATTGAAAATAGTGATTTAGATGTATTTAATAAAATGGATACTATTTATAAATCAGTTGATACTTTAGTAAGTAATATGGATAAAATAGATAGTGCTAGTAAAGAGGTTGCAAATGGTAGTAAAGTATTAAAAAGTTCATTAGAAACCGCTATTAATAAATTAAAAGAAAGTAGCAGTGAAAACACTTTAAATAAAGATGAAATAAATAAAATAAAAGAACAAGCCTTGTTAGGAGTTCAAAGTAAATTTACAGATAATTATAAAACTGCTTTAGAAAATACTACTTGGAAAAAAGTTCAAGAAAGTTTAAAAGACAATAGTGTTGAATCGCAAAAATATATAAATGATATTATTAAGTCATATTTAGGAAATGAATATCAAATTTATGGTGCATGTTTACTACGAAAAGATTATATATGTTCTGGTTTACAAAATCATAGTATGCAAGAAATACAAGATTTTACAAATAAATTAAATGAATTTGTAATGTATGTTGCTGAAAATACTTCTAAATCAGTAGCAGTATCAGTTAGTGAAAGCGCTGCTTTAGAAACTGCTTCATCTGTTGTTGATTCTTTAGTTCCAACCCTTGCTAATCAAGTTAAAAATGCTACAATTAATACTTTAACTAGTTCTCTAGGTGCCCTATATACAGGGGTTGATAAATTAGATAATGGTATTAATGAACTTTCTAAAGGCATATCTACTTTTAATGAAGAAGGTATAAAGAAAGTTACTGATTTAGTAAATAGTAAAGTTAAAGGAACTGCTAGTAAAGTAAAAGAATTAATTAAATTAAGTAATAATTATGATTCATTTACTACTAATCATAATTTAAAGGATAGTAGTACTAAATTTATTTTAGTAATTGATGGTAAGAGTGCTCCAAAAGAAGAAAAAGAAGTAAAAAAAGAAGATACTAAAGTAACATTTTGGGATAGAGTAATTAATTTATTTAAATAGTCATAAATTAAACTAGATTTTGTAAATAAGTCTAGTTTTTTTATTTGTATGTGTGCTATAATTTGGTTGGGAAAATATTATATATTATGACTTTATCAAAAAAATTGATAAAAGAAAATAAATAACGAAAGGATATATTATGAGTAAAAATAAAAAGTCCAAAAAAGAACTTAAAATAGATAGACAAATTTCTAGAAATAGAAGAAATGAATTAAGAAATAAAATAAGAGAAAATGTAGAATTACATAGAGATAATACAACTTATCATATTTTATTTATTTCTAATGAAACAGAAAATATGGAAAAAATATTATTCAATTTAGATTATTTAAAAAATTATGGTTACTTAATAAACTTACCTATTATTACTCAAGAAATGATAAATGAATATGATGGAAATAAAAATTTTAATGAGTTAATTTTACATTATTTTGGAATAGAGTCAAATGATGTTCAACAAATTGAAGGAACAAATTTAATCATAGTTAAAGATTTTAAAATAATAAATAACTTACAAAATTTAATGGAGTTTATTACAAGATTTTATAATCAATATAGTTGGTTTGATAATAATTGTGTAACTACTTTATATGGTGAAAAAATTTTTAAGGGTGATAAATTAAAGGACTTTTTTATGTCAAAAATCAATTTGAATAATTATTATATATTTCAAGATACATTAGTTGAAATAATACTATATAGAATAGTTGCAGGCAAGGTAGATAGAAATGAATTTTTATCCCGATATTTTGGAACATTTTTTAATGATTTGGGAGTAATGACTGGATTTAAAAAAAGAAGTGTTTATAGTAGAACTATGGAAGATAGATTCTTTGAAAGTTGTGATGAAGAATTAAATGCTATAAAAGAAAATGAGAAATTAGAATTAGAAAATTTAAATAATGATGGAATAAGTAGAAAACGAGTTTTTAAATCTTCAAATAACAAAATGATTAAATAAGATGGTATAATGTTTTCAAGGTGAAAAGATGAAAGTAATAACAATTTGTGGAAGTATGAAATTTATTCAAGAAATGATGAAAATATCTGAAAAAATAGAATTGCAAGGTAATGTAGTATTATTGCCTATATATAATCCATCTAGGCCTAATAAAGAATCATTTACAAAAGAAGAAATTGCAATGCTTGATAAAATGCATAGAGAAAGAATAAAAATCTCGGATGCTATTTTAGTTGTTAATGTCAATGGTTATATTGGAGATAGTACAAAAAGTGAGATTGAATTTGCAAAAGCACTTAATAAAGAAATTATTTATTATACTGATATGTTAAATAACTGATAAGAAAGACACTAATTTATTGGTGTTTTTTTTAATATGTGCTATAATTTTTTAGGATGTAGGAGTGATAAAAATGGAAAAAAGAAAAAAAGAAATTGTTAAAATGTTACTAAATCAAAATTTAGATGCCAAAAGTGAAGAAGAGATTATTGATCTTTTAGTAGATAATCCAATATCTATTGATGTTGATAAAGAAAATGATGCCAAGATGACTTTTGGTGATAAATTAGCAGATAGGTTATCTGCTGTTGCTGGTAGTTGGACTTTTATCATTTGTTTTTGTTTATTTTTATTATTTTGGATTATTTTAAATGGTGTATTAATGGCAAATAATGCTATTGATCCATATCCATTTATTTTACTTAATTTACTTTTATCTTGCCTAGCGGCTCTTCAAGCCCCGGTTATTATGATGAGTCAAAATAGAGAGGCAAAAAAAGATTCAATTAGAAACAAAAATGATTATCATACTGATTTAAAGAGTGAACTTATTTTAGAAGATTTATATGACCAATTAGATGAATTACAAGAAAATCAAAGAAAAATTTTAGAACTTCTAGATAAAATTAATACTCAAAAATAAGTGAATCGCAAGTGATTTGCTTTTTTTGTAACAAAATTAAATTTTATTAGTATATATAATGAACGGAGTTAAATATGGAAAATGAATTTGCGGAAATTTATGCCAAATATTATCAAAGTATTTATTGTTATCTTTTATCGCTTAGTAAAAATAGTACTATAGCAGAAGAAATAACTCAAGAAACATTTTATAAAGCTTTAAAAAATATTAAAAAATATAATCCGGAATATAAAATGCTTACTTGGCTTTGTAATATTGCTAAAAATACTTATTATACAAATTATCAAAAGAATAAAAGATATACAGAGCTTCCTGATAATTTAGAAGAGAATGAAAAATCTATTATTGATAAAATAATAGATAATGAAACAAATGAAAAACTATTAAAAATAATACATAATTTAGATGAACCATATAAAGAAGTATTTACTCTAAGAGTATATGGTGAGGTATCATTTAAACAAATTGGTGACATATTTAATAAAACCGAAAGTTGGGCTAGAGTAACTTTCTATCGTTCAAAAATAAAAATAAAGGAGAAATTAGATGAAAAAGAATTGTAATATTGTTAAAGATTTATTACCTTTGTACTTAGATAATGTTTGTTCTAAAGAATCTAAAGAATTAATAACTGACCATTTAAAAGAATGCGATGATTGTCAAAATTATTTAGAAGAATTAAAATTTAATGTCAAAAGTTCTAAAAATAAAGATGTTAAATCATTTAAAAAAATTATTAAAAAAATCAATTTTAAAATAATTAGAAATACAATAATAATAATTTGTTTATTATTTGCTATTTATATACCTGTTAAATATTATTATAATAATTATAAATTTCCTTTGGAATATAATAAAAATTTGTTAATACTTTTGCATAAAGATCTTTATAATGAAAAATCTAAAAAATGGAATTTTCAATTTTCTATGCCAAAAATGGCTAATGCCAAAGGTATTTCTAAAGAAATTTATGAAAATGGAGAAAAAGTTAATGTAATTTTCTTAACTGCTATGTCAACGCCAACTGATTATTTACATAGTGTTGGTGGAGGTACTGCTCCTGATATGGATTATGAAAGTATTAATCCTAATGAAAAAATGAAAGTTTATTATACAATTGAAGATTTAGAGGAAATAAAGAATGCTAGTAATAATGAGTTAGAACATTATCTAAAAAATTCTACATTGATATTTAGTAATGATGAAGAAGGGTCAGAAATTATTTGTAATTTAAATAATAATGAATATAAATTTAATTTAACTTATTATAAAGAAAATGGCCAAATTACTAATATAGAAAATGATGATACATTACCACAAGATTTACTATGTAATTCTGCATCAATTTATAAAGGCGATTATAAGACAATTATTTGTGGTATATATCCAATTAAAGAAGATGTTTTTGAAAAAGTAAATAATTATATGACATCTCTTGGTGGTAGTTGTACGGAAAAAAGTAATAAGTAATTAAAGCACAAATTTTTAAAATGTGTTGACTTATTAATACAAAATGTGCTATATTTTTATCGACAGGTAATGCTGCTGCTATTAGCGTGTCCGATAGTAATCTATGCTGGTAGACAATAATGTCCAGCGTGTGACACCGGCTGTTGTCAGACTACAGTCCAGGACCGAATGTTGTATATTTGGAAGTATTTAAAATAATACTTCCTTTTTTATTTTTCGGGGGGACAATATGAAAATTGAATTAAATAAAGTTACTAAAAGAATTAATATTTTAGATTATTCTTTGCAAGAGTTAGCAGTTTTTTATGAACAATTTGATAGTTGTACTGTAATTATAAGAACATCTAAAAGATATGTGATTTTTAAATTTAAGTTGTGTTAAACAAAATGACTGATAATTAGTTATGATATTCAGCATAAGCAATATTCAAATCAATGGGCATAGGAATATCAAATATTTCATTTGATTTAATATAGTTGTTATCGATAATAACATTTTTATATGATTCGAGTTTTAGTTTTTTTAATTCGAATCTTTTTTTCATCATAAATATATAAGCAAACCAATTCAAATATTGTTGTAAATGTCTTGTAGATACTCCACGAAATTTTGATAGCCAAGTTTCAAGTTGAGAGTGAACACCATTGATTTCTGCAATGTTATGTATATCATCACTATGAAAATGTGATGGTATAGCAATAAGTTTAATATTATGGTTTCTACAAAATTCTTGATATGCACTTGCACTGTCGGAAGTTATTATTTTAACATCACCTAAATGTGATGATATATTATCTTCTAACATTTTAGTTGTACCTCTACCTAAGCCACCAATCTTAAAAAATAAATTGTCTTCTTCATCAATCACCGATATTACACATACTTGGTGATGACTTATTCCTCTAGTAGAATTTCCTCTGGAAGTTCTTTTCTTAGAATATCTTGGCATCTTTTGTGGCTTTGTTCCCTTTAAATTAATCTTAAAATATTTTTCATCAGATTGAGCACTTTTACTTAATTTAATATTATCTATAAAATGATTTAAAGATAATAGAACTTTATGTCTTAATTTAAATGATGTCGGAATAGAAATATTATTTTCTTCTGCTATTCTTCTAATACTAAAACCGTTTAATAAATTGTCTATAATGTTTTGCCAAACATTAAATGATAGTTTACTACAATAAGTTATTGTTCCAGTTGTTTCAGATATTGTATGTTTGCATCCAGAACAAATATATTTTTGTATTCCTGTTTTTGTTTTACCATTTTTATATAAAACACATCCACATTTATTACAATATCTAATTCCTTTTTGATTATTTGTAATTATTTTAGAATTTGAATTTTTTGCCCCAATTAGTTCGCTCAAATTTTCTAACAAATAATTTTTAAACTCTAATAATGTTAATGGATCTAAATCTTTTATTATTTCTTCTATTTTCATATCTATTAAAATATCCTTAATCAGCTAGTTCCAATCAGTATAATATCGCCAAATAAAAACTGTAGATGAACTAGCTGATTAAGGATACTTCCTTTCTACAATTTTTATTTGGCATATTTATTATATCATGCTTTTATTTATCAGTCATTTTGTTTAACACAACTTAAAATTAAAAGTACTAGTTATCTACTAGCACAAATAATGTTTTATTTAAAAAAATTGTTTATATATTATTTGTTTTTTTGTTTATTTTTAATTATATAATTAATTATAAATGATAATGTTAAAATATTTATAATTATAAACGTAATTAAAATATAATTATTTATAATTAATAGATTTTTAATTTCTGTTATATATCCTTTTGAAGTAATAAGTGATGTCCACATTCCATTATTATTATAAGTTGGAATAATAATATTATCTTCCATATAGCTGGTATCAAGCTTATTATTTATATTATTATTAAATATTAAAATATAGACTAAACATAAAATAGTTAAAAGTAATGGAATAATATAAATACTTATTGTTTTAATATTTATTTTTTCTATCATTCTTTTGGAATTTTTATTTTTTTTAAAATTATCTTTTTTAGTGGAAGTTTTATTCCAGATTGCTATATTAATAAAGTAATATAAAAATGCTGGCGTAAAAGTTCTAATTGGATCATCAAATTTTAAATAAATTCTTAAGCTTATAAATAAAATTGATATAATAATGGAATTTAAAATTAATATGATATTTTTAGTTTTATTATCAAAATTATCTTTTTGTTTAAAGAAAATAATAAATGGTACAATTGTATAAGCAACAAAAGTTGATAGTATATCTAAAAATAAATACATTTCAATTTCACTCCTAACACTTTATTAATTTTTGTTGAAATACTTAATTTTACTTTTTATGCTAAAAATTATATCATTATAAATAGTTTTTCACAAGATATTATTAAAATATAATAAACATAGGCAAATGATGGTTAAATTTTAATGCTTAAGTTTACACTTTTTATAGCAATGTTTCTTTACAATTGGCATATATTACTTTATAATTGAGTTATAAATGAGTTATGGAAAGAGGTAAATTTATGAAAAAATTATCAGTTAAATCTGTTACAGGTTTAGTATTAGTATCTGGTCTAGCTGCTGCTGGTACTTATGTAGTAGCAAATAATGCTAGTAAAAAATATGATGCTTCACTAGTTAATGAAGTAAATAATGAGGAGACTTTAAATTTTGCTGAAAATGCAACAATTGAAATAAATGCTGATGATAGCGAAGAAGTAGTTGAAGCTAAAAAAGAAGCAATTAAAGCTAATGAAGAAGCTGAAAGTGCTGCTAAAGAAATTAAACAAGCAGAAGCTAAGGTAGAAGCTGCCAATAAAGATATTGAAAATGCCCAAAATGATAAAAAGGAAGCTGAAAAAGCAGTGCAAAATGCTGAAAAAGCGGCCGAAAAAGCAAAAGAGGCCAAAAAAGCTGCTGAGGCAGAATTAAAGAATGCTAAAACTGATGCTGAAAAGAAGGCGGCTGAAGCTAAAATAAAAGCTGCTAAAGAAGAAGCGAAAAAGGCTGAAGATGCAAGAAAAGAAGCCGAGGCTAAAAAACAAGCAGCCATTGAAGCAGAAAGACAAGCTGAAGAGGCAAGAAAAGCTGCCGAAGAAGCTGCAAGAAAAGCTGAAGAAGCCAAAAAAATTGCTGAAGAAAAAGCAAGAAAGGCTGCGGAAGAAGCTCAAAAACGTAAAGAAGAAGAGGCAAAAAGACAAGCTGAAGAAGCGGCTAAATTTCAAAGAATGTTAGAACTTGCTAAAAAAGGTGAAGAAAGAGATAAAGCTGAATATGAAGCGCAAATGAAAGCTAAGGAAGAAGAAGTTGCTAAAAAAAGAGCTGAAAGATTAGCAAAAGAACAAGCCGAAAAAGAAGCTGCTGAGAAAGAAGCCCAAGAAAGAGCAGCCAGAGAATCAACTGCTGGTTTAGAGGAAAGATTAAAAGAGGAAGAAGAAAGAAAAAATGTAGAATATACATCAGATAGATTAATTACAGCGCAAAAACAAGCAAGCTCATCAGTTAAATCAGATGTTAAAGAACATCCTATTGTTGCTTTACGTGAAGACTTTGATCCAACTCTTACTGATAAGGATTATGGTATTATCTGGTTTGTTAGATTTACTTGTGATATGAGTGAATGCTACGGTTTTTCTATACCTGGATCTAGTAATTTTGGCGGTGATGTTATTTATGGCCGTAGAGGAGATGTTGAAAAATTAACAATGTATGCTCCAGCTGCTAAACCGGGTTATGAATTTGTGGAATGGGAAAAATCTTCTTATACCCTTGAAAACATTAAGATGGTAAGTTACAGAGCAGTATATAGACAAATATAATAATATAAATGAAACTTCTCGTTTGAGAAGTTTTTATGTTACAATTCACAGCTGGTAAATTCAAAAAGTAGAAATATTTAAGATAAAAATGTAGAGAAATCTATATTTTTA
>CANQDM010000027.1 GCA_947591505.1 uncultured Bacilli bacterium
TTATCATTTATTCTTTAATTAATAAATATTTTTGTTATAATTAATATGTATATATTTGGGGGATTTTTTATGCTAAAGGAAATCAAAATTGAACTTACTAATCGTTGCTCAAGAAATTGTATTCATTGTTCTAGTAGTGCTACTAGTAATTTAGCAAGTGCTAAAGAACTAGATATAGATGATGTTAGCAAAATATTAATTGAAGCTAAAGAAATGGGTGTTGATAACATTGTCTTTACTGGTGGTGAGCCATTAATGTATGATGGCATCTATGAGTTAGTTAGTTTAGTACACAAATTAGGAATGAAATCGACATTATATACATTTGCTTATCGTAATGAAGATAATTTATTAAAGTATCAAAAGTTAATTAGCTTAGGACTTAATAAAATAGTTTATTCTTTAGCAGATTCTCTATCACCTGAAGAAGATAAATCAACCTATTCATTAGAAGAATTTTTTGATAAAATACTCATAAATAGTCAAACTAAATTAGGTTTTCATTATGCCGTATCTAAAGATTCTTTTAATAATTTATTCACTATAATTACTAACACAATTGATACTTTTAAAGATAAAAGTTATTTTGAAAAAGTTAGTTTACTTCGTTTTGTACCACATGGTAAGGGAAGTAGCATAATGGATTTAAGTAAAGAAGAACTTTTAAAACTTAAAGAATTTTATTTACAATATGAAAATCGAAATAAAATAAGATTAGGTACACCTTGGAATATTTTAGGCATTAAAAATAATCCATGCATTATTGCTGATGAAATAATGATTATTGGTTTTGATGGTATTGCTTATCCTTGCGATTCAATTAAATATTTTCAAGGGTTAGGTATTGCAGGTAATATCAAAGAAGATAGCCTTGCTACTATGTATAATTCACCATATTTTGAAAGTTTAAGGACATATCAAAATACTAGTTGTACTAAATGTGAAGACTATGTTATTTGCAAAAGTGGTTGCTTAGGGCAAAAAATAATAGCTACTTATGAAGATAATATAGATAAGGATAAGGTACTTAGAAGATGTATTCAAAGTCGTGATCCAAAATGTATGAGGTAAGATGAAAAAAAGATGCGAAGTTTATGATTTATATTGGTATTTTGCTTATGAAAGACAAAATATCTTTTGGCAAAAATTAAAAGGTATGTCATCACCTTGGACAAAAGATCCTATTTTACAAGAATATAAATTTTGTAATAGTTATCGGGTTAATGATCGAGTTAGTCAATATCTTTTAAAAAAAGTTATTTATAATGGTAAAAAATACAATGATGAAGATATGCTATTTCGGATTATTCTATTTAAATTATTTAATAAAGAAAGTACTTGGGAATTATTACTTAAAAATTTTTCCGATATAACATTAAGTAATTTTGATAAAGATAAATATTCTAAAGTATTAGAAAGTGCTATTAAAAATGGGGAAAGCATTTATAATGATGCCTATATTAGTTGTGCAAATAAAGCCTTTGGTTATGATCGTAAACATGATAATCATTTAGCCCTACTTTATAAAATGTTTATAACAGATCGAATACAAGATAAATTAGTTAAATGCACAAAAATGGAAGAAGCATTTAACATTATTAAAAGTTATCCTCTAATAGGTAATTTTATGGCTTATCAACTGGTTACTGATATCAATTATAGTAATGTGGTAAATTTTTTGGAAGATGAATTTACTATTGCTGGCCCCGGTTCTATTCGTGGTATAAAGAAATGTTTTATTGATAAAGGAAATTTAAGTAATGAAGATATTATTAGATATATGTATGAACATCAAGAAGAAGAATTTAAAAGATTACATTTAGATTTTAAAAAAATAGGTAATAGGCCATTACAACTTATAGATTGTCAAAATATTTTTTGTGAACTTGATAAATATTGTCGGGTAAAATTTCCTGATTTAAAATCAAATCGAACTAAAATAAAGAAAAGATATACTCCTAAAAAAGATAAAATAGAATATGTATATCCAGAAAAGTGGCAAATAAATAATCTTAATGATATAATAAATTAAAGGTAGTGTGAGTTATGAGTAAAGAAAAAAATTCTAAAAAGAAGGAAAAGAAAAATAAAACTGGATTAGTTATAGGCATAGTTCTAGGAGTAATTCTTTTATCTGTTGGTGGCTTTTTCTTATATAAATATATTAAATTTAAAACCCCTATTGATGAAGTATGGGGTGAAACTTATTATGTTTATTTAAAGGATAGTCAAAAAGATGAAAAGAAAGCAACTATTCCAAAAGATGCTAAGGAAGAAAAAGTTAAATTTGTTAAACCAAAAAAACAAAAAGATCCAGTTATGGTAGTTACTTATGAAATTAAAGAAGAAGTACATACTAATATTTATTTTATTGAAGAAAATAAAGTAAATGCTTATGTTTATGAACAACCAACAACTTTAGAATTATTATTTAATATTGAAAAAAATGAATATAATTACTATATTCATAATGTTAAAGATACAGAAGAAAGTTATGATTCACTAGATAAACAAATAGAAAATAAAGATAGTGAAGAAAATCAAGAACCAGAATATACTTTTCCTAAAAATGAAGATGGTACTTTAGAAGATTATGAAGAAAAATTTATTGAGCCAGAATTTAAAGATGATGGTTTTACAGAATTTGATCCAAACGGTAGTGAAAGTGATTTAAAAGAAAAAATAGAAGAATCAATTGATGAATTTTTACCTCAAGAAGAAGTTGTAACACCAGAAATAGAAGAAGATGTTAATAAAAAGTTAGAAGATGTTAAAGAATTATTAGAAAAACAAAAAGAAGCTAAATTAGAAGAAGTATTTAATCAATTACAAGGTGTTTGGTATAACGAAGAAAATAATGCAATGCTAACATTTAGCTTATATGAAGATAAAAAACATTTTGCTTCCGGTTGGTTTGCATCTGAAGGATACGCATCTGGTAATATGGAAGATATTAAATTAGAAGATGATACTTATTCATTTGTTGTTGATGATAAATATCTGAATGAAAAAGTGGATTTTGAAGTTAATATAACTGATATAGATAATAAGACAATTAAATTAGGAGATACAAAATATATTTTTATTCATAAAGATTATAATAAAGGTTATGATATTATAGGTAAAAAATATTTTGGATATTAAAGCCTAAATTTTTATACAAAATTGGAATTCAATTCCAATTTTGTTGAATAGTGTCTATAGAATATATATAAAAAGTATAAAAGTGTTTGCCAAATTATAGAGCACTTTTTTTAATTCTAAAATTAAAAGTTAGCACATTATTTTTTTTAAATCTATAAGTAATCTTAAAAATGTGTTATTATATTATTGATACATTTAAGAGGTGACAAATATTTATGAAAATAGGAATTCCAAGAGCATTTTTATATTATAAATATCATGTTTTATGGGAAACTTTTTTTGAAGAGTTAGGAATTGAATATATAGTTAGTCCAGAAACTAATAAAGATATTTTAAAAAGAGGAACAATGCATGCCATTGATGAATCTTGTTTATCTAGTAAAATATTTACTGGACATGTTGATTATTTAATTGATAAATGTGATTATATCTTTATTCCAAGAGTAGCAACTTTAGGTAGTCATAAAGATACTGTTTGCTCTAAATTTCAAGCAATATATGATGTTATTAACAATACTTATAGGGAAAAGAATTTAAAAATATTATATTATAGTATTGATGTTATTAATAAAGATACAGAACTTAAAGCATTTATTAAAATGGGTAAATTTTTAGGTAAGAAAAAAGTACAAATAATGAAGGCTTATTATATTGCTAAACAAGCGGAAAAAACAGCCAAAATGATTGAAATTAATAATCAAAACAATTTATTTAAAAGTGATAATCCGAAAATTCTTATTGTATCTCATCCTTATAATATTTATGATGAATATGTAGGTAAACCTATCACAAATACTTTAAAAGAACTTGGATGTGAACCAATACTTGCTTGTGTAGTTGATGAAAAGCAAGCTAGAGATAGAGCTAAAAAAATAAGTAAAACTTTACCTTGGACTTTCAATAAAGAATTAGTTGGAGCAATAGATATTTATAAAGATAAAGTAGATGGCATAATTTTAGCATCATCATTTCCTTGTGGACCAGATTCTTTGGTTAATGAAATGATTATCAGAAGATTTAAAGGTAAACCAATAATTAATTTAACTTTAGATGGTCAAGAAGGAACTGCTGGTTTAGAAACAAGATTAGAAAGTTTTGTTGATATAATAAAAATTAGAAAGAATGAAGTTGTAAATGAGTAAAGTAAAAGTTAATTTTCCGAGATTTGGATCTTATAATGTTGCAGTAAGACATATTATTACTAAAGGTTTAGATTGTGATTATGTTGATTCACCACCAATTACAAAAAAGACCCTAGAAATAGGAGCTAAAAATTCCCCAGATTTTGTATGTACTCCTTTTAAATATCAATTAGGGGGTTATATTGAAGCAATAGAGGCTGGTGCTAATACCTTAATTCAAGTAGGAGGAGCTTGTCGCCTTAATTATTATGGTGAATTACATGAACAAATTTTAAAAGATTTAGGTTATGATGTTAAATTTGTTAATATGGCTAATGCAGATTTTGCCAAACCAATAACTTTTTATGAAGAATTTAAAAAAATTACTCCTAATTTAAATATTAAAAAAATAACTAGTGCAGTTCTTCTTGCAGTTAGGATGGTTAAAATAATTGATAAAGTAGAAGATTTTATTCGCGAAAATGTTGGCTTTGAAGTAGTGGATGGTACTTTTAATAAATTACATCAAGAATTTTTAGAAGATTTAAAAGAAGTTAATGATAAAAAGGAATTAGATTTAATTTATAAACTTTATATGCGGAAGTTTAAAAATATTGAAATAAATAAACCAAAGAATCCGCTAAGAGTAGGAATAGTTGGGGAATATTATACAATAATGGATGAATATAGTAATCATTATATGGAAAAGGAACTGGCTAAAAAAGGTATTATAATTGAAAGATGGATGAATGTATCTAATACAGTATTTATTAATACCGAAAAAGAAACCAAACAAAGTATTAAAAATTATGCTAAGTATGATATGGGTGCTACGGCTATGTATACGATAAAAAAGGCTTTAGATTATGCTAAAGATGGTTGTGATGGTATTATTCATGTTAAAAGTTTTGGTTGTACTCCCGAAATAGATACAATGCCAGTATTACAAAGAATTAGTGAAGATTATAAAATACCAATTATCTATTTTAGTTTTGATACGCAAACTAGTGATGTTGGTATTAATACACGTATTGAAGCTTTCTACGATATGATTATAATGAGAAAGGACGTTAAAGAATAATGAAAAAAGCTTATATGGGTGTAGATATTGGTTCAATATCTACTAAAGGAATTATTATAGATGAAAATAGTAATATACTTGCTAGTGAATATATTTGGACTGAAGGAGATCCAATTGGCGCAGTTAAAAAATTAATTGGTATTTTAAAAGGACAATTAAACAGAAAAAAATATAAAGTAGTTGGTGTTGGTACAACTGGGTCTGCTCGTAAACTAATTGGGGTAATGCTTGGAGCTAATATTGTAAAAAATGAAATAACAGCTCATGCCATTGGCACATTATCTTTATATCCTGATGTTAAAACTATTTTTGAAATAGGTGGTCAAGATTCGAAAATAATCATTATTGATAATGGTGTAGTAGTTGATTATGCGATGAATACTTTATGTGCTGCTGGTACTGGATCATTTTTATCAAGTCAATCTAAAAGATTAGGCCTTGAAGTAGAAGAATTTGGCGAAATTGCTTTAAAAAGTAAAAATCCTACTAATATAGCTGCTCGTTGTACAGTTTTTGCGGAAAGTGATTTAGTACATAAAGCGCAAATTGGTTATAAAAAAGAAGATATAGTTGCAGGCCTTTGCAAGGCTGTTGTTAATAACTATTTAAATAATGTTGGTAAAGGCAAAAAAATAAAACCACCAATTGTTTTCCAAGGTGGAGTATCTAAAAATGTTGGGGTTATTAAAGCCTTTGAAGATGCAACTGGTGAAAAAATTATCGTAGATCCTAATTCCCACTTAATGGGTGCTCTAGGTGTTGCACTTCTTTCCCAAAAAGAAAAAGAAATAGATTTTGATTTTGATATTGAAGATGTAACTTTTGAAACTAAGGGTATTGAATGCAAAGGATGCGCTAATAATTGTGAGAGAATTTGTGTTTATAAAGATGGTGTTTTAATTGATGCTTGGGGTAATAAATGTGATAAAGGTGCAATTAAAGTACCAGCTAAAGTTTAGAACAAAGAAAAAAACTTTGTTTTTTTCTTGACTTTAACCTTAGGTTATAGTTTATATTAAACTCAAGAAAGGAGGAAATATGCTAATAAATGAAGTTGAAAATATTGTAGGACTTTCCAAGAAAAGTATTCGTTTTTATGAAGAGAATGGTTTACTTAGTCCTAAAAGAAAAGAAGAGAATGGTTATCGTATTTATACAGAAGAAGATATTCATAAATTAAAAGTAATTAAATTTTTAAGAGAATTAGATGTACCCATTAGAGAATTAAATTTATTAAATGAAGGTAAATTAACTTTAGAAGAATGTCTAAAAATGCGTATTGATAAAATAAAAGATTTAGAAGAAAAATTTTTAAAAGTCAAAAAATTATGTGAAGAAATTATCAATGAAAAGTTAGAATATAATGATATCGATATTGATAAATATTTTATTAACATTAGAGTCTTAAATAAGGAGGGATTTACAATGCATAAAAATAAAAGCAATAATAGAAAAAAAATAATTGGTGCCACTATATCAACTTTATTATTTTCTAGTATATTTATTTTTTTAATATTTGTTATTAGTTATTTTCAATTTACGGAAAGTGATATTATACCTTGGATTGTATACATATTATTGATGACTATATTCTTATTACCAATTTTAGCAGTATTATATAATTTAGTTATGAGAATTAAGGAAATTTTAGGAGGTGAAGAAGATGAAGCTAGTAAATATTGATTATATACCAGGAGAAGAAATAGAAGAGGCTTTAGGTTTAGTTAAAGGACAAATTGTTCAGTCAAAAAATATTGGACGCGATTTTATGGCTGGTCTTAAAACTATCGTTGGTGGCGAAATAGTTAGTTATACTGATATGATAGCATTAGCAAGAAAAATGGCTACGAAAAGAATGGTGGATGAAGCTGAAAGTCTAGGAGCTGATGCCATTATTAATGTCAGATATGGGTCTTCTGCTGTTATGGGTGGCGCTGCTGAAATAATTGCTTATGGAACAGCCGTTAGATTAAAAAAGAAAAAGAGTACAAAAGATTAGTTAATTGATAATTAATCTTTTAATTTCGGAAAAATGTGTAAAATTGCCAAAACAATGTCGGAATTTTGTGATAAAATCAGTTGAATTAGTTGGAATTTTGTGATAATCTATAATTAGAGGTGAGATAAAATGCCGAGATTACGCAGAAAAATCGATGAATTTTTAATTAATTGGAAAAATGACCCTAATAAAATGCCTTTAATTGTTAAAGGAGCACGACAAATTGGTAAAACTGATGCCATTGAACATTTTGCTAAGAATAATTATAAGTATTTTGTTGAAATTAATTTTGCTTTACAACCTGAATATAAAACAATTTTTGCAAATGGATTTGAAGTCGATAACATTTTACATAATATATCTATAATTAATAATAATTTTGAATTTGTTCCAGGAGAAACATTAATATTTTTTGATGAATTGCAAGATTGTGTAAGTGCAGCAACTTCTTTAAAGTCATTTAACTTAGATAAAAGATTTGATGTTATTGCATCTGGTTCGATGATGGGAATTAACTACCAAGAAATAGAATCAAATAGTGTCGGCAATAAGCAAGACTATATAATGTATTCACTAGATTTTGAAGAATTTTTATGGGCAAAGGGTTATAGTGAAGAACAAATAGATGATATGTATAAACATATGTTAGAAAATACACCACTTAGTAAAACTGAATATGATGTAATGTCATTAATTTTTAAAGATTATATGATTTTAGGTGGAATGCCTGCTATCGTAGCTAAGTATATTGAAAATAAAAACTTCAGTGGTATTTTAGCAATGCAAAAACAAATATTATTAGATTATGAAGAAGATATAGCAAAACATGCTTTAGGGTTTGATAAAGCAAGAATATTAAATGCTTATCATAAAATAGCAGTATTTTTAGGAAATGAAAATAAAAAGTTTCAAATATCAAAGTTAGCCCCTGGAGCGAGAACTCGAGAATATAATGGAGTAGCGGAATGGCTAAATGCTGCTGGTATTGTTAATATATCTTATTGTATGGCAGAATGTTCACTTCCACTTGGAGGAAATTATAACCCTGATAATTATCGCCTATATTTTAGTGATACTGGACTGCTTATTTCTTCTTTAGATGAAGAAGTGCAAGATGATTTAAGAAAAAATCAAAACTTTAATACTTATAAAGGGGCTATATATGAAAATGTTGTTAGTGATATGTTAGTTAAAGAAGGATATAAGTTGTATTTTTATAAAAATGAAAAAGGAACTATCAAAATGGATTTTTTTGTTAGAGATGCCAACTCTTTAATTCCTATCGAAGTAAAAGCAAATGATAATGCCACAATATCTTTAAATAAATTAATTGATAGTGATAAATATAGTGACATAAAATATGGTATAAAATTAAGTAATAAAAATATTGGCTTTAATGGAAAATTTTATACATTTCCATATTTCTTAACATTTTTATTAAAAAGATTTTTGAAAGAGAATAACATAGAAAATGATTCCTAAATCATTAGATAATAAGAATAAAGTTAATAGAGTAAGATACTTATTAGATGTTCTAAAAAAAGATGAAAAAATTTATAATGATGCAAAATCAAGAGGATTATGTTGGAAGACTAAATGATGCTTTTGCCGCTTTTTGTTGTTTTTTTGAATTACATTATTGTCCTGGGATAAAGAATTTTAATGAAATATTTCACAACGCAATTTTTTATTTTAGTGATTTTAGCTATTATTGTTATTGATAGAAAAAAATATGTTATAATCTAATTAAGAGAGGATATAACATTAAAATAAGTGATAGTTATGAAAATATTTTTAATAAGACATGGAGAATCTATGCAAAATACTAAAGAGAATTATCATATTGGTCTTCCTGATCATCAAGTATATTTATCAGAAAAAGGTAAATTGGAAGCCAGAGATGCCGGTATATTTTTAAAAGAATATTTAAGTAAAAATAGTATTAATATTGATAATGCTACATTATGGGTAAGTCCTTATGAAAGGACTAGAGAAACTGCTCAAATAATTAATGAAGAATTAAATATTAAAAATATTAAAGAAGATATTACTTTAATTGAACAAAGATATGGTTTATTTAGTGATAAAGAAATAAGTTTAATTAAAGAGTTATATCCTGATGAATTTAACTTTTATGATAATTATTGGCGAAACAATGGTAAATTTTATGCTAAAATGCCACAAGGAGAAAGTCCGATGGATGTAGCTTTAAGAACAAAATTATTTTTAGATACTATTTTTAGAGATAGTAGTGATCCTTTATTTGTTGTATCGCATGGGACCACAATTAAAACAATTATAATGAATTTTTTTCATTTTTCACCAGAATGGTATAGCGAAGAACCTAATATGGATAATTGTGCTATTAGGTTAATTGATCGCGAAAATGAAATAAAAGGAGATTATATTTATAAAGGACCTAAAAGAAGTTTAAAAAAATAATATTGCAAAGAGACTAGATTTTAGTCTTTTCTTTTTGTTAAAATATTAGTAGAAATGAGTGATTAAATGAAAAAGATTATTTTAAGTATGTTAATATGTTTATTTTTATTTGCTGGTTGTGGTAGTAAAAATTTAGAATCAGGTGAAATTGAAGGATATACATATGAAGAAACAGATAATGTAACTAATTATGTTAAAATAGTTACTAATAAAGATAAAGTTATTATAGCGGAGTTATATCCCGATATTGCACCCGAAACTGTAGCTAATTTTCAAAAATTAGTTAAAGAAAAATTTTATGATAAATTAACATTTCATCGGGTAATTAAAGATTTTATGATTCAAACTGGTGATCCACTTGGTAATGGTACAGGTGGTAGTGATGAAACTATTAAAGGCGAATTTGAAGAAAATGGCTTTGAAAACACTTTAAAACATGATTATGGCGTGTTATCAATGGCAAGAAGCGATGACCAAAATCCTGATACAACTGATGATTTAAATAGTGCTAGTAGTCAATTCTTTATTTGTGTTAATAGTAATGATAATTTAAGTTATTTAGATGGCAATTATGCAGCTTTTGGTAAAGTAATTGCGGGTTATGATGCTGTTGAAGAAATATCTAAAGTAGAAACAGATGATTATGATAAACCAATAAGTACCCAAATGATGCGGACAGTTAGATTTGTAGAAGTATCTAAAAAATAGTCATTAATTTGACTATTTTATTTTTTTGAGTATAATAATTACCAATTTCAGGGGGGAAAATTATGTTAAGAAAATTAGATTCTAAAAATATGAAAGTTGTTTACCAACATGCTTTTTTCAAATTAATAAGAGTAAGTGATGAAGGTAAAGATAATTTAGATCCTATTATATTTATTGAAGGACAAATGGGATGTTTTACCCAATATTTAGAAAATAAATTTGCGAAGAATAAAGATACTTGTTATCAATATCAAAATTATTTTGAATATGATGATGAAATAAATACACCATATATATTTTTATATGATTATCCTATTGATAGCAATAATAAAGGATTTATTACTAATGATTTATTTGCTAAAGCATTAATAGTAGCATTAAAAATATTAAAATTAGAAAATGTTACTATTATGGGAATTAGTAATGGGGGTATGATTGGTACTTTAGCTAGTATGAGTGATAGAGTAAATAAAGTAATTGCTTTACATGCACCAATATTTGGTGTTCCACTTTTACAAAGAGATAAGTTAGATTTAATTAAAAAAGAAATGTATTTACCAGAAAGATTTATATATGATTTATCTAAATTATATATAAATAACAAATTTGGTTTTATGCAAGAAAACGAAAAAGGTTTTAGTAATTTACAAGATATTTGTGATTTAGATAAAATTACTTTTACCAATAGTGATATAGTAGATGAGTTAAGTAAAAATAAATTAGCAAATTATCTTGCTTATATGAATTATCTTTTATTAGGACTTCGGTCTGATGGAATTGTTACCTTTGATAAAGAAAGAGCTCAAAAAGAAGGTATTAATTTTATAGAAGAAAAAGGTATTAGTCATTTTGAATTAGGTACACCTGATTATACAAATACTTATTATGAAAAACTTGTTAGAATTAAAAAATAATATGTATAAAAAATAATAGATAGTTAATAATAATAGTGTAGAGGTTGACTCTACGGAAGAGAGAGCACTTATTTTTAGTGCTCTTTTGTTATTTAATATTGACTTACATACATTCGTTTGTTATTATATTAATGCTTGAATATTTTAAAAAAAGTATTAAAATATTTTAGAAAAGTTGGTGTTTTTAATGGATAAAATAGTTATTAGGGGTGCAAGAGAAAATAATTTAAAAAATGTCGATTTAGAGTTACCTAAAAATAAATTAATTGTTATGACGGGAGTATCTGGCAGTGGCAAGAGTAGTCTTGCTTTTGATACTATTTATGCGGAAGGGGAAAGAAGATATGTTGAAAGCTTGTCTGCTTATGCTCGTCAATTTATAGGTAATAGTGAAAAACCTGATGTTGATTCAATTGAAGGACTTTCACCAAGTATTTCGATTGACCAAAAAACTACGAATAAAAATCCAAGATCAACTGTAGGTACTATAACCGAATTATATGATTATTTAAGATTGCTTTATTCTAGAATTGGTATTCCTTATTGTCCTACCCATAAAATACCTATTAAAAGTCAAAGTATTGAAGAAATGACTAATAAAATTTTAGCTTTAGAAGAAGGAACTAAAATTGAAATATATGCTCCAGTAGTTAGAAGTGAAAAAGGAACTCATAAAGATTTAATTGAGGATTTAAGAAGCAAAGGTTATACCAAAATTAAAGTTAATGGGGTTATGTATAATGCTACTGATGAGATAACTTTAGAAAAAAATATTAAAGATGATATTTATGTTTTAATCGATAAATTATTAGTGACACCTGATGAGCGAAGCCGTATTTTTGAAGCAGTCGAAACTAGTTGTAAGATGGCCAAAGGTTTAGTAATTATTCGTATTAATGATGAAGAAGATATGTTGATGAGTGAAAATTATGCTTGTCCATATTGTAACTTTTCCATATCTGAACTTGAACCAAGAATGTTTTCCTTTAACTCACCATATGGAGCTTGTGATGAATGCAAAGGTCTAGGTACAAAACTTAAAATAAGTGAAGATTTACTTATACCAGATAGAAATAAAAGTATCAAAAAAGGCGCTATTGTAGCTATTAATCTTGATAATAATATGTATATGAGTAGTTTAAAAACCGTAGCGGAACATTATAATATTGATTTAGATATACCAGTTAAAGATATGCCAAAAAAAGATTTAGATATTATTCTTTATGGTACGAAAGATATTATGGATTTTCATTATGTTGCTAAAAATGGTAGTACGAGAGATACTAAATCAAGATATGAAGGTATCATTAATAATTTAGAAAGAAGATATTTAGAGACAAATTCATCTTGGATTAGAGAGTGGATTGAAGGATTTATGGTTGAATCAACTTGTGAATGTTGTCATGGTACAAGATTAAAAGATGAAATTTTAGCAGTTAAAATAAATAAGAAAAATATTTATGAAATGACCGAAATGTCTATTGATGAATTAAGAGATTTCTTAAATAATTTAAAACTTACAAAAGAGGAAGAAGAGATTAGTCGTTTATTATTAAAAGAAATACTTGCTAGATTAGATTTTTTAATGAATGTTGGTCTTAATTATTTAACACTAGCTAGAAGTGCAGCATCTCTATCTGGTGGAGAAGCCCAAAGAATCAGACTAGCTACGCAAATAGGTAGTAAACTTTCTGGTGTTTTATATGTTTTAGATGAACCATCAATTGGTCTTCATCAAAGAGATAATGAAAAGTTAATCAACTCTTTAAAAGAAATGCGTGATTTAGGTAATACTTTAATTGTGGTTGAACATGATACTGATACAATGCTGGCGGCCGATTATTTAGTAGATGTTGGCCCTGGTGCAGGGGAAGCCGGCCGGCGTACACCCGGGTGCATTAAGCTCCCGTG
>CANQDM010000028.1 GCA_947591505.1 uncultured Bacilli bacterium
TTAAAACCACCCTATACTTCCTTACATTTAAATTAACATATGTTTAAAGTAAGTTCAATATTTTTGTTTAAATTTATAAAAAATTTTAAATAAAAATATTAAGTCGGGTCAAATACATCATCAGTAATAATTTGCAAATAATTTAAATTTAATATATAATTTAGGCGGTGATTAATTATGCAAATTGAATCGGTTGAAGAACCAATAATTGCAATTAGAGTAAGTCAATATCCCGAAGATAATAAGTGTGAATTTTTACTTTTAGGTAGAAGTAATGTTGGTAAAAGTAGTTTTATCAACACTTTAATTGAAAGAAAAAACTTTGCTCGTACTTCATCTAAGCCTGGTAAAACCCAAACTTTAAATTTTTATTTAGTAAATAAAAATTTCTATTTAGTAGATGTCCCTGGTTATGGTTATGCTAGTGTATCTAAAGATACCCAAAAGAAATTTGGCATTATGATTGAAGATTATTTACAAACTAGAGAAAATTTAAAACATGTTTTCTTACTTATTGATTATCGCCATAAACCAACCGAAGATGATATTTTAATGTATAATTTCTTAAAATATTATAATTTAGATGTATCAATTGTGGCTACTAAATATGACAAAGTTAGTAAAAATGGCAGAGCAAAACAAGATAAATTAATTAAAGATACTTTAAAGTTAGGAGAAAATGAAAACTTTATTCCTTTTTCTACTATTACAAAAAAAGGTAGAAATGAAGTATTAGATAAAATAGCCAGTTTTTTAAATTAGGAGTAAGAAATGAATAATAAGGGATTTACATTAATAGAACTTTTAGGAGTTGTAGTAATACTTGGAGTAATTATTGCTATTGCAGTACCTTCTATTGGTTTTATTTCTAAAAATATTAAAAATAATATGTTAGATAAAAAAATTACTTTAATAGAATCTTCTGCTACTCTTTTAGGAGAAGATATTAAATCTTCTATTGTAGATAGTAATTTAAAATATGAAAAATATCCTTGTAGAAGTTTTATAGTTAGTAATTTAGTTCCAGATTATATAGATAAAGATAATGATAATAATTGTTTAACAAATGATTCAAATGGAGTGGGATGTATAGTAGATCCAAGTGACAATAATAAATATTTAGATAAATTAGAAGTTATTATTTATTATAAAAATAATAAAATAAATGCTAAAGTAGATAAAGATAATAATCTTACTTGTAGTTAGGAAGGGTAGTATGAAAACAGTCTCTTTAATTGGTAAACCAAATGTTGGTAAAAGTAGTATATTTAATAGACTAATAAAAGAAAAAAAGTCTATTATTTTAAGTGAGCCAGGAATTACAAGAGATCGTATTTATGGTAAAGTAGAATACAAGAATAAAAAATTTAATCTAATTGATACTGGTGGTATACATGGTAGTGATGATGATTTTAATAAAGATATTATAATGCAAGCAGAACTAGCAATAGATGAATCTGATTTAATTTTATTTGTAGTAGATGGTTTAGAAAACATAGATGATGCTGATAAAAAAGTGCGAAATATGTTAAAAAAATCAGGCAAAGAAGTTATTGTTTTAGTAAATAAAATAGATAATGAAAAGAGAAAAGATAATATCTATGCTTATTATGAGTTAGGCTTTGAAACTATTTTACCAATATCTGCGGAACATAATTTAGGTTTTAATGAACTTCTAGAAATAATTACCAAAGATATAAATGAAGTAGAAGACCAAGATGAAGATATTTTAAAATTTTGTTTTATCGGCAGGCCTAATGTTGGTAAGTCTTCTTTAATAAATGCCCTACTTAATGAAGATAGAGCTATCGTTAGTGAAGTAGCAGGGACTACTAGAGATGCCGTTGATACTAAATTTACTTATGATAAGAATGATTATATTGTAATTGATACAGCAGGTATGCGGAAAAAAGGACGAATTTATGAAACAGTGGAAAAATATAGTCTACTTCGAAGTATGAAAGCAATTGACCGGAGTGATGTCTGCGTTTTAGTAATTGATGCATCAACCGGTATTATTGAACACGATAAACATATTTTATCTTATGCGATGGATGCTGGTAAAGGTATTGTTATCTGTGTTAATAAATGGGATACAGTAAAAGATCCAGATATGGAAATTAAAAAATGGAAAACAGAATTAGAAGTATATTTTAAATTTGTTCCTTATATTAATTTTGTATTTACTAGTGCCAAGACTAAAAAAAGATTACACACTTTAATGCCCGAGGTAATAAAAGCTTATGAAAATAATCAAAAAGAAATAAAGACAAGTTTACTTAATGATGTTATAGCTGATGCTGTATCATTGCATGAACCCCCTTCTTATAAAGGGAAAAGATTAAAAATATATTTTGTTAGTCAAACTGGTAGTAAACCACCTAAGTTTACATTTAATGTCAATAATAAAAACTTAGTTCATTTTAGTTATGAAAGATACTTAGAAAATAAGATAAGAGAAGCATTTGACCTAGTTGGAACACCAATTATATTACAATTTAAAAATAGGAGCGATAAATAAATTGCCTCTTTTTTTGTATAATTTTAGCAATTATAGAAATTATAATAATTGACAAAAAGAGTTTGAGAGGGGTATAATCTTTATAGATAGATAAAATACAAAATAGAAGTTCTATCAAAATATGATAGGAAGGAGGGAAAATAATGGATAAGAAAAACACAATGTTATTAACAGTTATTGCTGTAGCAACATTATTAGTAGCAGTAGTAGGAGCTACATTTGCATACTTCTCAATTAGTGCTAATAAAGATAGTGCTACATCAAAAATTACTGGTAGTACTGAAAATGCTGAAGTAGGTGGTGTTGTATTAACAGGAGATCAAAGTTTGAAATTAACATTAACTGCTGAACATATGGCAACTGCTAAGCAAGGAACTACATACTACGCTTCAAAAAATGGTGTACCTGTTGAATCTACTGAACAAGATTCTAAAGTAAATAAATTAGATGTTGGTGTAGCTTCATTAACAGGTGGTAGTGCTGGTGTTGTATATTATTGTACAGCAAACTATAAAGTAACATATAGTGAAAAAGAAGATAGTAATATTACTTGGTCAGATGGTACAGGTGAACAAGTAGCATTAGGTGATGATGCTGCTGTATTAACTTTCTATACTGACACTGGTGTAGATATAACAGGTGATATGGCTAGTGCAATTAAATTAAAAGACTTAAAAGATGCATCTGTTGCTGGTAAAACTGGTGTAGTAACATTTACTATTACAGGTACTGGTGATAAACAAACACCTGTTACCAAAACTTTACAAGCTTCTTTAGCAGTAAAGAACTCTGATAAAGATCAAAGAGAAAGATTAGCAGGTAAAGAATTCTATGTTAATATTGAAGCTACTTCATTTAAATGCGATACTGTTGCACCTGCTGCAGATTAATAATAAAAATCCATTATTAAAAATAAAATTAAGAGAAGTGCAAACTTCTTTTTTTTGCGATTTTTTTACACTTAATAAATTATAATAATTGACAAGAATGTTTCGGGGGGGGTATAATCTTTATAGATAGATAAAATACAAAATAGAAGTTCTATCAAAATATGATAGGAAGGGAGGGAAAATAATGGATAAGAAAAACACAATGTTATTAACAGTTATTGCTGTAGCAACATTATTAGTAGCAGTAGTAGGAGCAACATTTGCATACTTCTCAATTAGTGCTACATATGATAGTGCTACATCAAAAGTTACTGGTAATACAGAAAATGCTAAAGTAGGTAATGTTGTTTTAACTGGTAGTGAATCTTTAGCCTTAACATTAACTGCTGAACATATGGCAACTGCTAAGGAAGAAACTACATACTGGGCTTCTACTAATGGTACACCTATTGAATCTACTGTTGAAAAACCTATTCAAAATGGTGAAAATAAAATAGATGTTGGTGTAGCTACATTAACAGGTGGTAGTGCAGATGTTGTATATTATTGTACAGCAAATTATAAAGTTGTTTATAATGATGCAAATACTAATATAGTGTTTAAAGATGGTACTGAAGGCAATCCTAATGATAATGATGAAGCAGTATTAACATTATCTGGTGAAGATGAAAATGTTACTATTGCTGAAGATTTAAATTCTGCAATTAATTTAAAGGCTTTACAAACTGAAGGCGAAACTGGTAAAACTGGTGTAGTAACATTTAAATTAACTGGTAATGGTACAGATTCTCCAGTTACTAAAAAACTTCAAGCAACATTATCATTAAAAAACAGCAAAGAAGATCAAAGAGAAAGATTAGCTGGTAAAAAGTTTACAATAAACTTTACAGTTACTTCATTTAATTGCGATACTACTGCACCTACTGCAGATTAATAATAAAAATCCATTATTAAAAATAAAATTAAGAGAAGTGCAAGCTTCTTTTTTTATTGCAATTTTTTATATATGAGAGATTATTACATTATAGACAGTAAACTACAATTTAAAGTTGGTTTATTTTTATTTATTTAATACCTTTCTTTTTTGTGGTTTATCATTTATAATGTTTATAGGTGTGATAAATGAATTGGATTGTTAATGGACATAATATATTTGAAATAGTAATAGTTACTTTTTTAGTAAGCACTCTTTTAGTACCCCTTACTAAAAAAATTGCACATCATGTTGGCGCAATGGATATACCTAATGAAAGAAAGATTCATAAAGTTCCTATTCCGAGACTTGGAGGACTTGCCATTTATGGTGCATTTTTGCTTGGTTATATTCTTTATGGCGATGTAACTACGCAAATGCTATCTATTTTAATTGGCTCATTTTTAATTATCTTAGTGGGATTTATTGATGACATTAAACCCGTTAGAGCCATGTATAAATTTATTGTGCAAATAGTTGCATCTTCAATCGTTGTAATTTATGGTCAAATATATTTTACTGAAATTACTTTTTTAGGTTTACATTTAGAGTTTAATATAATTACTAGTTATATCTTATCTATATTCTTTATTTTAGCAATATCAAATGCTATTAACTTAATTGATGGCTTGGATGGTCTTTCAAGTGGTATTAGTTCAATATATTTCTTAACTATAGCAATTATTGCATTTATTTTAAATAAAGTTGGTGGGTTAGATATTATTTTGGCTTTAATTATGCTTGGTTCAACATTAGGATTCTTAGTTCATAATTTTCCGCCGGCTAAAACTTTTGTGGGTGATTCTGGTAGTGTCTTCTTAGGATTTATGATTTCAATTATTGCCCTTTTAGGCTTTAAAGTTGCAACTTTAACTTCTTTGATTATTCCAGTTACTATTTTGGCCATTCCAATTATTGATACAGTTATGGCAATTTTAAGAAGACTTCTTAAAGGTGAAAATATTGGTACACCAGATAAAGAGCATTTTCATCATCAACTATTGAAAATGAAATTTTCACCACGAGTAAGTATATTAATTATTTATTCTATAAATATAATATTTTCAGTAATATCTATACTTTATGTTATTGGTGATAGTAAGGAAGCAATTATTTTATATGGTGTATTATTAATAATGTTATTATTTGTTATATTAAAAACTGATATATTATATAAACATGATAAAAAGAAAAAACAACAAACAACAAAAAAATAAATAGATAAGTGATATATAATTTGCCTACACTAAAACAAATAAAATGCCCTATATTATAATAGGGTGTTTTTATGATTAATTGGTATATTAATGCATCAGTATATGTACAAGTATTACTAGCAACTTTAATGACATGGGGTATAACTACTTTAGGGGCTGCTTTGGTTTTTTTCTTTAAAAAAATTAATGAAAATATTTTAGATGCCATGCTTGGTCTTTCTGCAGGGGTTATGATTTCGGCTTCATTTTGGTCACTTTTAAATCCCGCGATTAATGGCGCTAATTCTTTGGGGATGTGTGCATGGCTCATTGTATCACTTGGCTTTTTAATTGGTGGTTTATTTTTAATTATTAGTGATATCTTTTTTGATAAATACTTATCGAAAAAGAAAAGTAAAAATATTAAAGGAATAAAAAGAACATTAATGTTAATGTTTTCTATTACTCTTCATAATATACCAGAGGGCCTTGCAATTGGTGTGGCTTTCGGTAGTATAGCCCTTGGCACTAAAGAAGCCACTCTTACAGCAGCGGTTATGTTAGCAATTGGGGTAGGTATTCAAAATTTTCCAGAAGGAACGGCTGTAAGTCTTCCTTTAAGAAGAGAAAATATGAGTCGAACTAAAAGTTTTGTTTATGGCACTCTTAGTGGAGTAGTTGAACCAATTGCGGGTTTAATAGGGTGTTTTTTAGTTATTTTTGTGCAAAACATTTTACCATTTTTCTTAAGCTTTGCAGCTGGAGCAATGATCTATGTAGCAATAAGTGAGCTGATTCCTGAAAGTCAAAAAAATAAACATAAAAATTTAATGAATTTATTTACTATTTTAGGATTTGTAATTATGATGATGTTAGATGTTGCTTTTGGCTAAAACATTGTAATTTTAATTTTGAGGTAGTAAAAAAATTGTATAATAAAGGTCTTATAATTGACAAGAAATAAATTATATTGTAAGATTATTTTAAGGATAGAGGTGGGCTTTGAATGAAAGCTTGGAAAAATAAAAAAGGTTTTACTTTAGTTGAATTATTGATGGTTATTGTAGTGCTTTCAGTTGTTACACTACTTGCAACAACAACCTTTTTACCACTTATGAATGTCACTTTAAAAACGGCGTTTGTCGATGAAGCCAATGCTGCACGTGATTCCGCAAGTAATGTTATGACGTTAATATCAAATGGTTTATTTGAAGGTGGCGAAGAAGGAAAAGATTATCAAAATAGTGAAACAAAAACATGTATTTCTTTGAAAAAAATGGTTGAAGAAGGATTATATGATAAAGATATGGACTTCTTTGAAGGTTCTCCTGCTGAATATGAAGGAAAAGTTATTGTAACTAAAAAAGATAGTTCAAGTAATAACTATAAATATAAAGTAATAATGCATAATGATAAATACTTTGTTGAAAAAGAAGGCAAGGTAGCAAAAGATGATGAAACAGTAAAAGAATATACAAGTGGTGATAAAGACAGTTCTTATTTTGAATGTAGTGCATCTGATGTAGGGGCATAATTATGAAAAATAAAAACGGATTTACTTTAGTGGAATTATTAGCGGTTATTGTAATACTTGGAGTAATTACTATTTTAGCTACAAGTACTATGTTACCTATGGGAACGGAAACTCGTGAAACTGCTTTTCGTTTAGAAGCAACTAATGCTATTAAAAGTGCTAAAACAGCAAAAGAAACATATGAATTAGGAACATTGAATTTAGCCAGTGATAATGCAAATAGTTGTTATAATCCTACTACTAAAAAAATGTGTTTTACAATTGCGTCATTAATAGATTTAGGATATTATAATTTAGATCCTGATGATAAAGAAACATTTAAAGGTCATATTGATATTGATTTAACAAATAATAAAAAGCCAAAGTACACTTTGTATTTTAAGAAAAATGATGAATTTAGATTTGTAGGTTTAACTCATACTAATTATGCAAAAAATGGTGAAATAGATAATGATGTTTGGAATGAATCTTATGAGAGTTGTTCATGTGGCTAGGGAAACCTAGTTTTTTCTTGAATTAAAATATTATATTTGAGATAATTATTTTGGAAGTGGTAGTAAAATGATTATTGGTAGTCATGTACATTTTGATAAAGAACAAATATTAGGCTCTTTAAAGGAAGCACTTAGTTATGGCGCTAATGCTTTTATGTTATATACCGGAGCACCCCAAAATACTTTTAGATCAGAAATAAATTTAGATTATTTAAATGAAGCAAAAAAGATTATGGCAGAAAATAATATCAGTATGGATAATATTATATGTCATGCTCCATATATAATAAACTTGGCTAATAAAACTAAATTAGATGCTTGGAATTTTTCCATAAGTTTTTTAAAAAAAGAAATAGAAAGATGTGAAACTTTAGGTATTAAATATATTGTTCTTCATCCTGGTAGTAGTGTAGGTCTTCCTGCAGAAGTTGGTATTGCCAATATCATTGAGGCCCTAAACTATATTATCAAAGATGATGATAAATGCATGATTTTATTAGAAACAATGGCTGGTAAAGGTAGTGAATGCGGAAGAAGTATTGATGAAATAAAATCTATTATTGATGGGATAGAATCATCTAATATTGGGGTATGTTTAGATACTTGTCACTTAAATGATGCCGGTTATGATATGACTAAATTCACCGAATTTTTAGATGAGTTTGATAAATTAATTGGCATTGATAAAATAAAATGTATTCATGTTAATGATAGTAAAAATCCGATTAATTCTCATAAAGATCGTCATGAAAATATTGGCTTTGGTACTTTAGGCTTTGCTACAATACTAAATATCGTCAATAATGAAAAATTAAAAGATGTTCCTAAAATATTAGAAACACCTTATGTAGCAATAAAAGATGGGGAAAAAGAATTAGTTTATCCACCTTATAAATTTGAAATAGAAATGTTAAAAAAGGGCAATTTTAACGAAAATCTACTTAAAGATATTAGAGATTTTTATAAGTAAGAAGAATATCTATTATAATATTCATTCCATACTTTGTTTATTTTATTAAAATTTTCTTCACTATAATTATTTTTATAACGTCTTATGTCAAAAACTTTCGGATTTTTTAAAAAGTCACGATAGTTTTTTTTAACAAAATTATATGTAAATATTAATTCGTCATCTGTTAAATTAATATCCTTTGATGTAGCAAAATTTCTAATATCATCTACACTCATATTATTTATATAACGTTCTATTATATTAAACATAATATACCACCTAATATATTTTATGTTAAATTTTAAATTTGAATACTCTTAATAGATATTACCATACTAATAATGGTGGAATTATGAAGAAGTATATATTAATTATTATTATATTTACTCTTTTTTTAGGAAGAGTTTTTTACTTAAATATAAATGACCATGATAAATATGTAAATTTATTAAAGCAAAAGACTAGTAATTATGTAACAGGTGGAAGTGCGCCAAGAGGGAGAATTATCGATCGTAATGGTAAAGTTTTGGTGGATAACAAAGGGATTAAAACGGTTTTTTATACGAAATTAAAAGATATTAAAACTAAAGATGAATTAGATATTGCTAAAACTTTAGCGAGTATTTTAAATGTAGAAATAAATGATGATAGTCTAAAAACATACTATCTTATAACCCATAATAATGGTGATGATTTAATAACTGATGATGAATATCAATTATTTAAGGAAAGAAAATTAACTAGTAAGGATTTAAAAAAATTAAAGAGTGAAAGAATAACTGATGAGTTATTAAATGAATTTAGTGAAGAAGAAAAAGAGATTGCTACTATTTATAGTTTAATGAATAAAGGATATTCTTATGAGAAAAAAGAAATAGCAAGTAATTTAAATGACGAAGAATATAGTAAAATTGTAGATAGTAATATTAAAGGTATTACGACCGGTCTTACTTGGGAGAGAGTTTATAATTATGGTGATGTACTTAAAGATGTTTTTGGCAAAATTGGTAACATTCCGGAAGAAAAAAAGGATGAATATTTAAAAAAGGGGTATGAGTTAAATGATACGGTGGGACTATCTTATTTAGAAAGTTATTATGAAGATTATTTAAAAGGTGAAAAAGATTTATATGAAGTAAATAGTGATAATACTTTAAAATTAATTAAAGAAGGTAAGAATGGGAATGATTTAGTATTATCAATTGATATTGATGTCCAAATGAAATTAGAAGAATTATTGAAAGAAAATATATTAAACGCGAAAAAAAGAGCCAATACCAATTATTTTACGGAAAGTTATAGTATTGTTGGTAAACCTAAAACTGGGGAAATAATTGCCTTTGCGGGTCAAAAATTAGTTGATGCAAAAGAAGCTAAATTTGAAAATGCTAATACTAATTTAATTACTAATTCTTATACCGTAGGATCAGTTGTTAAAATGGCGACGATTAGTACTGGTTATAAATATAAAGTAATAGATATAGGAAGTACTGTTAAAGATAGTTGCATTAAATTATATCAAGTACCCATTAAATGTAGTTATAAAAGTTTAGGTAATGTTAATGATTTAACCGCTATTGCGAAAAGTAGTAATTATTATCAATTTAAAATAGCGATTGGTCTTACTAATAATGTTTATAAATATAATATGAAATTAAATACTACACCAGCAGATTTTGAAAAATTTAGAAGTACATTTAGAGAATATGGTTTAGGGATGCTTACCGGTATTGATTTACCAAATGAAAAACCAGGTATAACAGGAAGTTTAACATCATCTGATTTGCTTCTTAATTTGAGTATTGGGCAATATGATACTTATACACCAGTTGAATTATTTCAATATGTAAGTACAGTTGCCAATATGGGCGAAAAACATAAAGTTCAATTAATGAAAGAAATTAAAAATAATGATGAAGTTGTTTTAAAAAATGAATATCCGGTTACTAATAGAGTTAGCTTAGATGATAAATATTTAGAAAGATTAAAAGAAGCAATGCATTTAGCAACGACATCTGGTACAGCAAGAAACTATATTTTAAGTAAATATAATCCGGCTGGAAAAACTGGTACCAGTGAAACATTTATTGATACCAATAATGATGGGGTAATGGATACCAAGACTACTTCAATTGCCTTTGTTGGTTTTGCTCCCTATGACGATCCAGAATATAGTTTAGTTGTAATGGCCCCAAATATTTATGTTGCTAGAGAATATAATTATAGTAAAGTGTATATTACTCGTTATATTTCGCAAGGTATTACTAACTTTCTATTTGAAAATAAGTAAAAGTTTGATATAATAGGGTGGTAATTAAGTGAGGAGGATTTTATATGGCTAAAAATGAAAATCGTAGTTTTGTTAAAATGAAATGTACTGTTTGTGGAACTGAATTACGTCCAACAAGTAAAAACAAGAAAAATAATCCTGAACGTTTAGAAGTTAAAAAATATTGCCCTAAATGTCGTAAAAGTGTTGCAGTAAAAGAAGCAAAATAGTTTTAAGAAAGGAGTAAACTCTAATGAATATTAATATAAATGATATTAAAAATGGGATGACTGTCGTTATTGATGGTAATCTATGTTTAATTCAAGAATTCCAACATGTTAAACCTGGTAAAGGTCCTGCATTTGTTAGAATTAAATTAAAAAATTTAAGAACTGGATCAATTGTTGAGCAAACATTTAATACCAATATTAAAATAACTAAAGCTCATGTTGATAAGACTAGTGTTCAATATTTATATGCTAGTGGTGATAATCTAGTATTTATGAATAATGAAACTTATGAACAAATTGAAGTACCTAAAAAACTTTTAGGAGACGATGTTTCATTTATTAAAGAAGGCATTGATATTTCAATTGATTTTTATGAAGGTGAAATAATTGGTATAACATTACCTGAAAAGGTTGAATATACAATTACTGAAACAACACCAGCAGTTAAAGGAAATACTGCAACTAATGCGCAAAAAGATGCCACTATTGAAACTGGTAAAGTTATAAAGGTTCCTTTATTTATTAATGAAGGTGAAAAAATATTAGTAACAACTAGTGATGGTAAATATGCAGGAAGAGCTTAATTGCTCTTTTTTCATGTCTAATTTTTAGAGTTTTGTCGAATGTGTAGACAAATAAAAAGATCTATTTATAATAGATGCTTATGGAAGTAATGTTGGCGTTGCCTAAACTCAAACTTTTTAGGGGGTTTTGGTTTCCTAGGAAGGATGGTGACGGTTAATGAAAGCAAGAAATCTTGTGAAAGTATTGTTAGTAATTATTTTGATACTATTATATATTATATATATTTTAGTAGAAAAAAGCGCCTACGAATTAATCATCCGCTAGCGCTGACTAAAACATAAGGGCAACGCAAAAGCATTGCTTCCTATAACTTAAGTATAGACAAAAATTAATAATTTATCAATAGAAAATCATCTTCCTTATATTGACAAAATATTTATTATCAACTATAATTAAACTACTTAGTACATAGAATATATTTAGTAGCCATATTTAGTAGTTATTATTTTATAATAATGTTAATATGTGTGAAAAATATTTTCTTAAGCAAAATAAGTTTAAAAGACCTTATCTGCGCTAAGTAAAGACAATTGTTTGATGAGAAAGAAAACTCTAAAGATAAGCGATTCGCACTAAGTACTGATAATATTTAGTTAATGTTTAAAATTATGGAGAGTAATTTTAAACGATGCGATGAGTTATTTAAACTAGAAATAATCATTTTATCAGAGTGATTATTTTTTTTGTGCTTTTTTGTCGCTAATTTTTTGTGAAAATTTAGTATTTTTTATTGACCCAGAAAATATATTGTAGTATGATTTAGTTAATAGAGAGAGTAGGAAAATATGAAGAGTAGTGAAGAAATATTAAAATACTGTCCTAATTATTATAATATAGTTAATTTTGATTTTGCTGATTCTGATTTAATTAGTGATAAATTAATTAGCATCTATAAAAATTATATATTTGCTATTAATCCAAGTGATTTAGAAGAAGTAAATCGTATTCAAGAATTAGATCGAGTTTTAAGTAACTATATTAAAGATTATTTATTTAGAAATACCTTACAAAAAGAAATACTTACTGTAAGAATTAAAAAAGATAATAATATTATTAGAAATATAGTTGATGCTATTATCAAAATATTTACTAATTATGAAGAATATACAACGAGAAAATTATATATAAGTAAATGGATTTAAAGAGTAGTAATTACTCTTTATTTTTTTCCTTTAATTTATTTGAATATTTTAAATATATAAGAAGAGTAACAAATGCAATAAAGAAAATAAATAAGATAACTGGATAGTAATAAAATACAGTAATAATATAACGATAATTATTAGAAATAATATAACATGATAGATAAATTACTAAACCAATAATACCAAAGAAATAAACTTTATTATATTTATATGGTAAGATACTTTTAACATTAGTAGTTAAAG
>CANQDM010000029.1 GCA_947591505.1 uncultured Bacilli bacterium
GATAGTAATATGGAAATTGAAATTAGAGCTAATATGTTATATGTAATTGAGTTAATTAAAGATAAATTAAAAGAAACAGGTATTTTAATCAATTCTGTTGAACTTGATAATTTAATTTGGTGGATGGGTAAAAAACAAACTAAAAAATCTAATGCTCATCATACGATAACTATTTATTATTAAGGAGGATTATAATGGAAATATTAGATTTATATGATGACAATGGTAAACTTTTAAATGAAACAATCCCGAGAGATGAAAAAGTAGCTGCTGGTAAAAATATTATGCTATCAGTAATTTTTATTAAAAATGAAGAAGGAAAATATTTAATTCAAAAAACTTCTAAAGAAAAAGGAAATAAATATTCTTCAACTGGTGGACATGTTATTCATGGCGAAGATGGATTTATCACTATTGTAAGAGAACTTGATGAAGAACTTGGCCTAAAAGTAAATGATAAAGAAATAAAATATATTACTACTTTTAAATATCAAAGTAGACCTTGTATTTTTAATGTTTATGAATTAGATATTACGAGTTTAAATTTAGACAATCTTAATTTACAAGAAAGTGAAGTAGAATCTATTAATTTTTTAAGTAAAGATGAAATAGAAAAAATAATAAATGATGGTAAATTCCTTGAATCTCATGCTTATATATTTAAAAACTATATAATAAAAGAATAGAAAGAAGGTTATTATGTATAGCGTTTTATTAAGTGATTACGAAAAAGGAATGAAATTAGTTGCTAAAGATTTAAAGAAACTAATTAAAACTAATTATAAGGTAGTAATAATAGCTTGGACATTCCCAACAGAAATAGATAATGATACATTTAATAATGAATGGTTTAAAAAAGGTGAAAGAAGATATAACAAATATGTAGGTTTATTAATTAATTTAGGATTGAAAGAAGAAAATATTACAATCTTAAATTGTTATGATAAAGATAATATTTCTCAATTTAAAAAAATAGTTGATGATAGTGATATTTTAGTTTTAACCGGTGGTAATCCGGAAATGTTATATAGTAAAGTAGTACAAGAAACTGAACTTTTATATAATATAAAGCATTATAAAGGAATAATTATTGGGGCTAGTGCTGGAGCTGAGTTGCAATTAAAAAGATATTTTATAACTGCCAAAAATAACTACTATAAATATTTTGCTTTTTATGATGGCTTTGGTGTATTAGAAGATCCTTTTTATTTTGATGTTCATTCAATTAATAATAAAAATTATTTAAATAAACTTCAAAAGATAGCAAATGAACAAGGTAAAAAAGTTTATGCTATTTATAATGATGGTGCTATGATATATAATCGTAAGACAAGAGATTTAAAAATATTGGGAAATGTTAGTACATTTTTGCCAAAAGAAAGTTAAATTATATTATTAATGTTAGGAGGATAAAAATTTATGGAAACAAGAATTGTATTGACAGGTATTTTAAAAGATAACGATTTGCTTTTAATAGTAAAAAGAAATGAAAATGATGAATTGTATCCAGGAGCGTGGGAATTTCCTGGTGGTCATTTAGAAAATGGCGAAACTTTAAAAGAAGGTTTAAAAAGAGAACTTAGAGAAGAGATAGGATTCACTGATGAATTTGATCCAATAATTACGCATTATTATGATGAAGTTAAGGAAAAAAATGGCCTCTTAGTGCATGATTTAGAAATTGATTTTATTATTAATGTGGATAGTACAAAAATAAATGTTAAATTAAGTGATGAACATTGTAACTATAAATGGGTTACAAAAGATTCAGAATATTTAGATGAATTTATAAAAGATAAATTGTCAAATATATAATTTTATTGATACATTTTTTAATTATGTATTTAAATTAATGATAAAGATTTAAGTAGTGATTGCTAATTCAATTCGAGTTAGTTTATATTTTTATAATACTGAATCAGAAATTGATAATTTAGTTGAACTTTTAAAAGATAAAGATAAGATTATGAAAGAAATGATATAAGAAGTAGCGATACTTCTTTTTATATTTAGTAACAATTTTTAATTATTAAGACTAAAATAATAGATTTTTATTAATGAAAATGTTAATATATATGTGTGGGGGCAAAATAAATGAATTTAGATTTTAGTAAAGAAAGACTTTTAGTTTTATATAAAGAAACATATCAAAAAGATTATAATCCTAATAGTCAAAAAAAACTTATTGGAAACATAAAATTGGAACACCAAAATATGATGTATATGATGTATTTAATTCAAGCGCTTATTAAATATATGGATGTATATGGATTTGTGTGGGATTTTAATGGTCCATATTCTAGACCTTTACAGGCGGAATTACAAGAAATTGATAAGAATGTAATACAAGTTAAAAACTTTTATGATACTTATGCTGAAGAATATGACTATAAGCAATTGCTTAAATATATGGATTCCAATCAAATATCAGAATCTATTCAATATTTGAGTAAAAGTGAAATTCAAAGATTAAAATTACTTAAATATTTTTATCAAAGTGATATTAAAACATTGGAAAACTTTTTTTACTTAATTGTTCCATTTAGCCAAAAATATGAAAATGGAATGCAAGTAATAGCATCAATTCATTTTCTAGCTTCTATAACATATCCAGCTAGTGATTATAAATATATTTTTAATAAGTATAATGAGTTAACGCAAAAAGAAAATGATAGAAGTTTATTGTTAAAGGCTTGGGACTGTTTAGATAATTTAAATTTACTATATGAAACACAATCAAGAAAGTTAAAAAGAAAATAAATTCGTAATATATGAATGAATACAATTATAAGAAAGAAGAAAGTTAACAAAATCTTCTTTTTATTGACACATTTTTATTTATGCGTTAAATTAGGGATGAGATGAGTAATTATGGATAAAGATTTAAGTAGAGAAATTATATTAGAACATTTTCAAAATCCAATAAATAAAGAAGAAACAAATAATGATAATTATAAATTAGTTAATACTAAAAATCCTAATTGTATTGATAATTTAGATATAAAAATATTATTTGAAAATGATACTATAAAAGATATTAAATTTATGGGAGATGCTTGTGCTATTTCTACAGCATCAACATCTATTATGATTAAAAATTTAATTGGTAAAAGTATAAAAGATGCAAAAGTTTATATTAATAATTTTTATCATATGTGTAATGAAGAAGAATATAATGAGAGTATTCTTAATGAAGGACTTGCTTTTCAAGATATATATAAACAAAATAATCGTAAAAATTGTGCACTTTTACCATATAAAGGAATATTGAAAGCTATAGAAGAATATGAAAATAAATAAGTTATCAATTATTTTAATAATAATTATTCTTTTACTAGTAGGATATATCATCTATGATAAATTATATGAACCTAAAGAAATAGAGAAAGAAGAAGATACTTTAAAAATAGTAGATACCATTAAACTTGATTATGTAAATATATATTTATTAAGTGATGGAGTATCTTATATCGTACCACTTAAAACTGATGAGATAAGCAGATTAGATGCTACTAGTAGTTTAAAAGAAAGATTAAATACTATTTATACTCAAGCAATATATTTTGATATATTTATTAATAATTATAAATTAAAAGGTTTTAGAGTTAAACTTGATAGTGATATTAAAAAGATGTATAAAGTAGATACTAAATATAATACTTATGTTATCTTTTTAAAAGAAAATAATACAATTGGCTTGTTTAATTATGAAGAATATTATGATTTATTAAATACTAATGTTATAGATAACTATCAAGATCTTAATAATGTTTTAGAGATAAAAAATAATAAAGTTATTCATTTAGATGGTAGTAGTGAAGTAATAGATTTTAAAGAATAAGTTTGGAGGTAGCTATGGAAAAAGTAAATGCTAAAGATTTTTTAGGAAAAGAAGTAACCATAAAAATTGATAGGCAATTAGGTTCAAGACACCCAAAACATGAATTTATGTATATGTTAAATTATGGCTTTATACCAAATACAATAAGTGGTGATGGCGAAGAGTTAGATGCTTATTTAGTTGGTGAATTTGAACCAGTAGAAGAAAGTAATGGTAAAGTAATTGCGATAATTCATAGAACTAATGACGATGATGATAAATTAGTAGTGTCTAAAGATGGTAAAGAATATTCTGATGATGCTATTAAAGCAATGACAGAATTTCAAGAACAATATTTTGAATCTATTATTATTAGATAAAATAAGATTTTGAAAGATAATGTTTATGGATATAAAAATAAAAAATGAAGATATAAAATTTAAGTATAGAGTATCAGCAATAATAGAAACTACAAATAAAGTTTTAATTGAAAAATATAATATAGATAAATATTGTTTGCCTGGTGGATATGTTTCTTTAGGAGAAACATCAGAAGAAGCTTTAAAAAGAGAAATTAAAGAAGAGTTAGATTTCACTATTGATAATTGTAAATATGTTGGTACTATAGAAAATTTCTTTATTAATAGAAAACAAGAGAGAACCCATGAAATAGATATGTATTATATTATAATTTTAGATAATTCAGATATTGATAAAATAAATTTAGAAAAATGTGAACAAGATCATAATAGTATTATTTATCATCATTTAGAATGGTTAGATAAAAATAATTTAAAAAACTATAATTTAGTACCAAATAAAATAAAAGAAATAATAATTAATAATGAAGAGAGTTTTCATTATATAGAAGTAAAATAAAAATAATTAAGAAAGATGACGATTAAAATGAAAGAAATATTATATAATTATGATAATTTAAAATTAGAAGATATTGATGAAGTTGTTACTAGAACTAAGGGGTTGATTATTAATAGTAATAATGAAATAACTTTAGGCTATTCAAATAAAACTTATCAATTTCCAGGTGGTCATTTAGAGGATGGTGAAAGTTTAGAAGAATGTTTATTAAGAGAGATAGAAGAAGAAACGGGAATAGAAATAAAAGGTGCTAATTTAAAACCATTTGAAAAAATTACATATTATAGTAAAAATTATCATGGCTCTGGTAAAAATAGAAAAAATGATATATATTATTATATTATTAAAACAGATGCTAAATTTGATATGAATAATTCTAAGTTAGATGAAGGAGAAAAAGATGGTAATTTTACTGTTAAAACTTTTCCAATCGATAATGTTGAACAAGTATTAATAAATAGTATACCTGATAATCCAATAAACAAAGTAATTGTTGAAGAAATGTTAGATATTTTTAAAGAATATCAAAAAATAACTAATATGGATAATGATTAATATGAAATATTTAATTGCAATTGATATTGATGGTACCTTAAGACATTCTGATGGTAATATTTCACATAAAACAAAGAAAATTATAAAAAGGATTGTAGATTGTGGAAATATTGTCGCTATTTGCACAGCAAGACCTAGATATTATGCATTGAGGATTTCAAAGGAATTGGGTTTAAATGAATATTTAATATCATCTAATGGTACAGAAATCTATGATAACATTAATAAGAAAAATATATATTGTAAATGTTTACCAAAAGATGAATGTAAAATGATATATCAGGAAACTAAGAAACTTGGACTTAGAGTTATGTTTGTATCAGAAAACGCTGAATATGTAACAATGTTTACTAGAAATGATTCACAAATTTTATTAGATGATAATAATGTCAATAAAATACTAAAAAATGATATAAAACAAATTATGGTTATTAGCAAATATAAAGAATTGGTTAAAAAGTATAAATCAAAAGTTGAGCAAAAGACAAATTTACGGATTGTTGATTCATCAAATGAAGACAAAGATGAAATATGGTTTAGTATAATAAGTTCTAATTCATCAAAAGGTAATTCTTTAAAAGTATTATCAGAATATCTAAATATTCCTATTAAAAATACTATAGCTATTGGTAATGATAATAATGATATATCTATGGTTGATATTGCTGGTTTAGGAGTAGCAGTCGCAAATTCAACTGATGAGTTAAAAAAACATGCTAACTATATTACTAAAAGTAATGATGATGATGGAGTTGCTATCTTTCTTGAAACATTATTATAATATAAACAAAAGGAGTAATGTATATGCATAATAATATTATAATTTTAGGAGGGAATACATCTAACAATATAAAATGGTTAAAAAAGATGACAGATGTATATAAAAATGATTATAATGTATTAACTATATCATTTGATAATTGGCAAGATAATTCAATGATAAATTTTAAAAAAGAAAGTAAAAAATTAATAAATTTATGTAAGGAACAAGAAAAATATATAATATTAGCCAAATCAGCTGGAGCAGTTTTAGCAGCTTTAGAAATAGAGAAAGGAAATATTACTCCTAGTTTATTCATTGTTCTTGGCATGCCTTTAAAGTTTGCTAATAAAAATAATATTGATATAAAAAGAATTTTTAATAATGTAAAAAATAAATGTAAGATATTAATAATTCAACAAAAATATGATCCTCAAGGAAGGGCAAAAGAAATATCTGATATGTTTGATGGAAATATATTAGTTAAACCTATAAATGGTAATAATCATGTATACACTAATTTTTTAGCAATTAAAAATGAAGTTGACTTTTTTATTAAATCAAATATATCATAAAGGTATAGCAAATAAATTAAACTAGAAAGTATAAAATAATAGGTGGTTTTTATGATAAGAGAAGCTAAAATAGAAGATGCTAAAGCCATTGTGGCATTAAATATTAAGGAATGGATAAATACTTATAAAAATATATTTCCTGATGATTTTTTAAATAATCTTAAAATAACTGATGAAAGTATTGAAAAATGTCAAAAGAAAATAAAAGAATATATCGTTTATGAAATTAATAATAATATAGTAGGATTTTTACGATATGGTAAAAATAAAAAGAACTATAGTGAAGACTATGCTGAAATATATGCTTTATATGTTGATAAAAATTATCAAAGAAAGCACATTGGTTCAGATTTAGTAAAATATGCTTTTAATAAATTAAAAGATAATTATAAATATGTTTTAATTAGTACTTTAAAAGAAAATAGTGCCAATGAATTTTATCAAAAAATTGGTGGTAAATTTGTTGGAGAAAGTGAATTTTTATTAGATGGTAAAGCATATTTAGAAAATGTTTATGAATTTAAGTTAGATAAAAAAACAGATTAAATTACCAATTAAGATTTAATCTATTTTTTATTTGTTCAAACCTATTTAATACTGATGCAACTATTTTATTATCATTAATCATTTTTTGAAAATCATTTTTTGTAACCCACTTAATATTTGATACTTCTTCTTTTTGTAATTTAAAATTAGTTATTAAATTAGGAAGTTCAACTGTATAAATATCTACAAATTGATTTTTATATATAATAGTATCAATTAACTTTGGCTTAATATTTAAATCTAAATTAATTTCTTCTTTTAACTCACGATAAAGAGTAGTTAAACTATCTTCAGAAGCTTGAGAACATCCTCCTGGTACTTCCCATTCTAAAGGATGAGACTTTAGCATGCATCTTTTACCCATTAATAATTTATTTTGGCAAGTTATATAAATTTCTACTCCAGCATTATATTCATTTTCATTTAAATTAGTTCCTCTAGGATATATTTTATTTAGAGGTTTTCTATTTTTATCTAATACATCAAAATATTCCATTACACATCACTTATAAATATTATATAAAAACAATTATGTAAAAGCAAATATGGTATAATATTTAGTAGGGATGATTAAAATTGAAAGAGATTATATATAATTATGATAATTTAACTGATAAAGATATTACAGAAACAGTTATTAGAACTAAAGGTTTAATTATAAATGATAATATTATTTATATTTGCAATGAAAATAATATTTATGAATTTCCTGGTGGTCATTTAGAAATTGGTGAGACCTTAGAAGAATGTTTAAAAAGGGAAATTAAAGAAGAAATGGGAATGGACATAATAAATGAAGAAATAAGTAAACCATTTATGAAAGTTACATTTCTCAATAAAGATTGGCCTGAGATAGGTAAAAATAGAAAATCAGAAATATATTATTATGTTGTAAAAACTAATAAATTACCTGATATAACAAAAACTCATTATACAGAACATGAAATAAATAATAATTTTAAAGTAGAAGAATTACCATTAAAATCAGCTATTGATATTATAAGAAAAAATATTCCAAATAATGAAAAAAATAAAGTTATTTCCCCAGATATGATAACTGCTATTGAAGAATATTTATATCAAAGTAATTAAATAAAATTATAAAAAATTAGCAAAAAATTAGCAAAAAAACTATTGACATTCATTTTAAAAAGATGTAAATTATTACTAAATTTATTTGAAGGGGAGATGCAATATGAATAATAATATCCTTAAAAATAATTTAGTCATTAACAAATTAAACATTTTAAAAAATAGTGAATGTTTATGCTTTCTTATGAATAATGAAGTATTCAGCAATTAGCCTTTGTGGCTGTTGCTGTTTTTTTATTTGGAGGTGGTATTAATGAATATTACATTTACTGATTTAATTAATTTAGTAAAAGAATATAATCCAGAAGAAGTAGAGATTATAACTAAAGCTTATCAAGTAGCGGAAAAATTACATAATGGTCAATTTAGGCAAAGTGGCGAGAGTTATATTATTCATCCTTTAAATGTTGCTTATATTTTAGCAGAAATGCATGCTGATAGAGATACAATATGTGCAGGACTACTTCATGATACTTTAGAAGATACAGATTTTACAAAAGAAGATATTATTGAAAACTTTGATAAAGAAGTAGCTAAATTAGTTGATGGGGTTACTAAACTTTCTAAAATGAATTTTTCAAGTAAACAAGAACAAAATTTAGCAAATACTAGAAAAATAATTACGGGAATAACTGATGATGTTAGAATAATTATCATAAAACTTGCTGATAGATTACATAATATGAGAACTTTACAATTTAAATCAGAATTTAAACAAAAAGAAAATGCTTTAGAAACAATGGAAATATTTGTACCTCTTGCTTATTATATTGGGGCTTATCGAATTAAGAATGAACTAGAAGATTTATCACTAAAATATTTAAAACCAGATATGTATAAAAAAATCGCCGAAAAGAAATTAGATATTGAAAATGATAGTAATACATTTTTATATGAAATGCTTAATAAAATACAAAGTATTTTAAATGATCAAAATATTCCAAATGAAATAAAAATTAGAACTAAAAATATATATGGTATATATAAAAAATTAAATGAAGGATATAAATTATCAGATATTCATGATTTATTTGCCTTAAAAATAATGGTAGATGAAGTTGAGAATTGTTATCGAACTTTATATTTTATTCATAAAGAATATCATCCTATAAATAGCAAATTTAAAGATTATATATGTAATCCCAAAACAAATATGTATCGCAGTTTACATACGACAGTTTTTGGTCCAAATGATAGGTTGGTGCAAACGCAGATAAGAACTTTTGATATGGATAAAGTTGCATCTTTTGGTCTTCCAACATATTGGGATATCGAAAAAGGTAATGCGAGAAATGTTATGCAAGATGAGTTAAAAAGCAAATATCAATTTTTTAAATCATTAACGGAAATAAATGCTATATTTGGTGATAATAGAGAGTTCGTAACTCAAGTAAAAAATGAATTATTTGCCGATAAAATATATGTTTATACTCCTAAAGGTGAGATAATAGAAATGCCAAAAGGATCAACGCCAATCGATTTTGCTTATAAAGTTCATACAGATATAGGAAATACAATGGTGGCTGCAATGGTTAATGGTGAATATGTGCCAATTGATTATCAACTTCAAAATAAAGATAGAATCAAAATAATAACAGATAAATTATCTTTTGGCCCAAGAGATGAATGGGAACATATAGCATTTACTAGTTATGCTAAAAAAAGAATAAGAGAATTTAATAAAAAATAGGAGGAGAATAAAATATGGTGCCATGCTTTTTAAAAACGAAAGATAATATAATTTGGTTTGCGATAAATAAAATAAATGATGAATATTTATGCTTTCCAAAATATATTAATAATTATAAAGGAAAAAAATATACTGAATGGTTCGATTATAAAAACAATATATTAAAAAAATATCTAAAAATTCAAAAAGGATTAGATGAAAAAGTTTATTTAGTTTCTGAAAAAGATATATTTAAATTTTATAGTCCTACAAAATTTTTACAGGAATTAGATAAAAAAACACTTAACTATGATTTTAACAAAAAGATTTATGATATAGTTTATTTTATTTCTAAATATTTTGATATAAATCAAAAATTTATTGGTGTTGAAGGTTCTTTATTATTGAATAAATATAAAGAAAATTCAGATATAGATATTTTGGTTTATGGGATTGAAAATGCTAAAAAAATTCAAAAAAGTTTTTTTACAATTAATAAATCTAATCAAAATATTAGACTTTTTTCTAAAGAGGAATCAATGAAATATATTAAAGATAGAATGGAATGTGGATTTGGTAAAAATTTAAATTTGGCTTTAAAACAATTTAAAAGAAGATTTTATGGATTTACAGATGATACGCAATTTAGTATAGTTTGTGTACCTTTAATGGAAAAAGATGGTTATATTGATTTAAATAGACAGATAAAATTCATTAAAAATTATGAGGGAATATTAACGATTTCAAATGATTATTATTCATGCATAGTGCCATCTATTTATAAAGGTATAGATGATAATGGTGTAGAATATAAAATTGAAATATATAATCATTATGGTATTAATCAAGCAAAAGTTGGAGAAAAAGTATATATTAAAGGAAAGGCTTACGAAGATTTAAATTCAGGAGAAAAAATAATAATTTTATCTTTTTGGAGCGGACTAAAAGAAAGGTTTGATTTATATGAATAAAAAAGATTATTTTACTGAAAAATTAAGAAATGTTATAAAAGGCAATAATATTACACGAAAGGAAGCGTTTATTTGTTTAAAATATTTATTAGATCATGAATTTGGAATTGCAAATGATAGTTGTTTTGGAGCATTTTTTGCAGCACTTGAAACTAAACGCCCAACCATAGACGAAATTGCTGGATTAATGGATTGCGTTTTAAATTATGATAGAAAAGAATTAAAAATAAAAAGAAATTTTAAAGAGCCACTATGTGGTATTATAGGAAGCGGAAAAGATGATGTAAAAACTTTTAATATAAGTTCTATATCTTCTATAGTTGCAGCGGCAGCAGGAGTTAAAGTATTGAAAAATGGTTCAAGATCAGAAGCAAGTGTTGCGGGAACAACAGATGTTTTCGAGCAATTGGGATATAATGTTTTACAAAATGATTTAAAAATAGTAGAAAAAAGTATTAATGAATTGAATTTTGGCTTTTGTGATGTTGAACCATATTTTCCAAAAATGAATAAAGAATATATGGGAAAGTTTTTTTTCGTTCATCCTTTAAGTTATATTTTACCAATTGCAAGTGGTGTAAGTTTTGATAGAGTATTATTTGGTTTGGCATCAGATGAGACAGAAAAAACAGCGAAATTATTAATTGAATTAGGTTTTGACAATTCTATGATAGTATCTGGCCACGATGATAATGGAAATAATTTTGATGAAATATCTAATATTGGAATTACCAAAATTACAGAAATAAAAAACAAAAAAATTATTACATATGAAATTAATCCATTACAATTTGGAATTCCATTATCTAAAAAAGAAGATATCCAAGAAGGAAAAAATGTTAAAGAAAATTCTAAAATTTTTATTGATATATTATCTCAAAAAGAACTTGGAGCAAAAAGAGATATTATTTTGCTAAATGCAGGTGCTTTGATATATATTTCAGGATTAGCTAAAAACATCCAGGAAGGAATTGAATATGCAAAGCAAGCAATTGATAGTGGATTAGCTTTAAAAAAATTGCAAGATGTTATATCGTTAAGTGGAGGAGTATATCATGTTTGATGTTTTTGTTGCAATGTCTTTAAATTTTAAAATTTTTGATAATAATTTTCCTAGCATATTTAATTATTTTTCTGATGAATATATTTTAGAATTAAGAAAAAAAATTAGAAATGAATACAAAACTATTATTGTTGGGGCTAATACCATAAAAATTGATAATCCTAATTTATTGAACTCTAAAAAAAATAATATTAGATTAGTCATTGATAAATATGCTGATATAAACTTAAATAGTAATATTTTTCAAAATGAACCTAAATTAACATATGTTTTGTTATTAAAAAATAATAAAGATTATATTAAAAAATTAAGAAAAAAGGGAGTAAATGTTATTTTATTTGAAGAAATAGATGAAATAAAAATAATAAATAAAATTAAAGAATTATGTAAAGGCAAGGTTTTAATAGAAGGGGGAGCAAAAACAATAGAGATGTTTTTAAAGCATGATATGATTAATCTTTTAAAAATTGTACAATTTCCATTTTTAATGCCTACTAATACATTAAGTATGTTAAGTGAATTTAATTTTTATAAGAAATTAAATGTTGTTAATTACAAACTGATTAATAATAAATATATTTATGAAGTTTTCAATTTAGAAAGTGAGAAAGAAAATGAGCGACTTTTTAAACAAAGTTCTAAAAACTAATAAAAATCTTACTAAAGATGAAAAAAGTGATTTAAAGGCCATTATATCAAATTTAAAGAAAAAAGAATTTAAGATTAGAAAAGATATATTAAATTGTGAAATGGCTTTGTTATATGATTCTTATAAAGAGAAGGGATTTAATTTAAAGCAAATAAACAAATTTTATATGCAAGATAAGGATACAATTAATAGTGCTGAAGAATTTTTAAAAAAGCAAAATAATTTAAAAAAATATGCTGTGTATTAGATTTGAGGTGATGAAAACAATACAAAAATATAAAAAGATATGGTATGATATATATGTTGAAG
>CANQDM010000030.1 GCA_947591505.1 uncultured Bacilli bacterium
AATGTTTATGAACCTTTTTAAAAAAGTCTCATTTAGAGATTTTTTTATTGGCTTTCATTTTCTTTTCCATTTTCACTTGGTAAATTCCTATAACTGCGTTATAATATAAATAGTTAAGTAGGTGTAGGATGAAAACAATAAATGATAAAAAGATTATTATTTTAGGAGCAATTTTATTAGTATTTACTATCGGATATTTTGTAATTATAAATAAAGTGTCATATGCTTTTGTTAATGATTATGATCCAGATAAAGCATATAAAGAAACAATTGATATAATAAAAAAAAGTGCAGTAGTATATGGTAAAAATAATCCGGATTTATTTCAAGAAGAAGATACAGTTTATAAAAAAGTACAAGATTTAATTGATGCCAATTTACTAGTACCAAATGAGGAGGGTAACGTAATAAACCCTTTGAAGGAAGAAGAAACTTTAAATAATAATGTTATTAAAATAAAAAAAGAAAAAGATAAAATAACTGTTGAAGTAGATAGTTAATTTTTTGGTCAAATAACTGTCAAATTTTACATAAACATTGTATTATTCCTAAAATATTTAGTAAGATATTATTGTAAGGAGTAGTGATACTATGTTATATCCATCAATTGATAAATTACTAAATGTAGTTGATTCAAAGTATATGTTAGTTCATGTTGCTTCTAAGAGAAGCAAACAAATGATGGAAACTGGCCATTATCAAATGCGTATAAATAATTATGTTAGTAAAAAGGATTTAGGTAGAGCATTAGAAGAAATAGAAAATGGCTTAATAAAAGTTGTCAAAAAATAAGAAAAACTTTTAAAAAGTATTGATTATCTAAAATTAATATGGTAAGATAATCATGTTCTTTGGGGGATTAGCTCAGCTGGCTAGAGCATCTGCCCTGCACGCAGAGGGTCACGGGTTCGAATCCCATATCCTCCACCAAAGTGACTCTTAAACTCGATTATTTCGAGTTTTTTTATGTCAACTTTTTTAATATGTAGTATTTATGCAGCTTTTTTTAATTTCAAAATATAGTTGTCACATTTTTTTATTATGATATACTATGATTAAGGATGTGATATAATGAAAAAATTTTTGAAAGGTTTAGCTTTAACAATTTTAACATTAATTTTATTTTTATCAGCAACAGTTTTATTGTTACTTATTCCATTAAAATATACTATTAATAAAAATGTTGTTAAGGATATGATTAGTAGCCTTAAAATTGAAAAAATGGTTACTGAAGATGAAAACTTTAAATCGGCAGTAGATGAAGTATTTGAACCAATTTATGAAGAAACCCGGCAACTGGGTATTGATGATGAAGTAGTTGTTAAGATTATGGATTCTAAAGAAGTAAAAAATTTAATTGGTGGTGTAACTGGTAACATTGTTGATTATTTAATAACGGGAAAAGAACAAAAATTAATTACTACTGAGAATATTGAAGAATTAGTTAGTACAGCAATGGATGATATAGATGAAAGCGGTTACTATAAATTTAAAGAAGAAGAACGAGAAAATGTTTTAAATGTTGTAAAACAAAATGTTGATGAATTGCAAGAGTATATGCCTGATGCAAAAGTTATTGAAGGTGTGTTAAATAAAGATGATATGAAAACTTTAAATACTATTCGTTTTATTTTAGGTAATGAACTTATGATGTATACTATTATAATTATGGTAGTATCTATATTAGGCATTTTAGCATTACAATATAAAAAAGCTAAATGGATTAAATGGAATGCAATAACAATTTTAATATCTTCTATTTTAACAAGTATAATAACCATCTTATTATTAATTGCAAATAATGTCTTATTTAGATTAGATTATCAATATATTTATAATATTTTGAGCAAATCAATTAGTTTTAGTTTAATATTATCTTTAAGCATTTTAGCTTTTATGATTGTTGCTTTAATTATATATCGAATATATAACAAAAGAAGTAAAAATAGTTAGTATTTGTATATAAAGCCTTCTTTAGTTAATACTAAAATAGTATTTATATTTAGTTGACAGAGTAATAATAATTCTTATTGCTGATTTTAAAAATGAGTAGTATTATTTAATTAAAGGTAGTGATTTGATGGTAAATAATAAAACTAAATCAAAAGGCACTTCTAAAAGAACTAATAAATTATCAAAAAATACAATAATAATGAAAGTGTTAGTATTTTTAGGAGTAATAATATTAAGTTTTGTTGTAGTATATTTAATGAACTATTTCTTTATTGAACACAATGATATAAAAATTAATATGTCTACAGAAAAAAAACTAGAATATTTGCAAATTGATGGATCAAAAAAATTAATTACAACCAAAAAATATGTTAGTGATTTAAATTATAGCATGCGATATGATGTTGATAATTTTACTGTTTTCAAATATCATAGTCAAGATTTTTATAAATATAATGATGAAGAAAAAATAATTGTTATTGTAGAAAAATCTAGTTTACCTGATAATTGTATTGATGAAAGTGAAAGTCAAAAATTGATTAAATGTACCTTAACAATTGATGATTTTACGGAAGAAAATTATTTTAGTCAAGATAAAAATACTTATAAAATTACAATTAAAAATCCAAATACAAATAATTACAATAAGAATGTAAAACCTTTTATTGATTATATGCTAAATTCATTTGAATTTGCTAGTAAATAACATTTAATAGTTTGCTTTAGAAGGTATTTTTATGAATATAAATTGTTTTAGTATTACATTTTGGTTTAATACATTTAAAAATCATCAAGAACTATTAGAATCTTTGCAAAATTTCTTTAAAGAAGAATATGATAAATATGATATTTTTAATATTACAGATAATCTATTAGCACCAATTATTACAGCAATAAATGATAAAAAAATGACTAGTATGTGTATGAGTCAATTAAATTTACAATATAATATGGATAAAGTAGCGTGGGAAGATTTTTCTAAATTTAAAGAAAAAGTATTAAGTTTGTTTGAAATTTTAGAAGAATATGGATTAACAATTTTACATACAGCAATTTTTATTAATGGGGAATTAATTGAAAGTGGTGCTTTGAATAGAATTAGTAAGCATACTTTAAATAAAAATTTAATTAGTGAAGATTTAATTGATATATCTTTAAAATTAGGTAAAAAAGAAGAAGACTTATTTTATAAAGTAATTAATATTTTGAATAAAAAACAATTAAAATTTGCCGAAAAATATGATGAACAAGGAAATTTAACACCATTTCCTATAGTATCATGGTATGATGCATTAAGTAATCAAGATCTTTTGGATATATCTTATGAAATAAATGATAAGTATTCTTTTGATTTTACTAAAAATTATCATACAACAGAATTTTATTTAAATAAAATGTTATATATTATGGAAAATAATTTTCTTAAAGATGTTAATAATCTTTTAGATAAAGGTAAATTTTAATAATAGTATCTTATAATATAGTTATTTTTAATATTTGTTTAAAATAAATGATTTTATTGCTTAAGCAAATATTTTTCTTTTGCATATCTAAATAGTTTATTTTTCCTGCTCTTTCTATAATATTACCATCATAATAATATTTGATATCAACATTTTGTTTTAAAATGTAGGCATTTTTAATAGTATCTTCGATATTTTCTAATTGATCTTCGGAAAGAATAGGACAACTTTCTTTATTTTTTTCTATATTTATTTCATTTATGATTGCACTAGCATTAAACAAAGAATTAAAAGGTTGCCATTTAATAATGCCCCGATCATAATTATCTTTCATGAATAGTGACCTCCTGTTTTTAGGTTTCTTTCCTTAGCTGTTGAATCTGATAATAAATTGCTGGCCTTTAAAATACTGTTTTTCCCATATTTATCTTTAATATCATCAACAATATTATTAATGCTATCATTATTTTTTTCATTATCTTTATCTTTAAATAAACTAAGTTGTTTATTTTTCCGCTTTTCTAAATTACCACAACAAACAGTAACTTTGCGAATCGGTAAATTTTCATAAAATTTATCAAAAATTAATAGACAACAATTGATAATCTCAGAAGCAGAGTCAGTAGCAGTATCGAGCTTTGCTGTATGATAAAAGCCATCATTTATTTCTCTGGAATAGCCTATGCCAAGCCCAATAGTTTTTGCCATTTTATTGTGTCTTCTTAATCTTGTGGTTAAAACATCAACCATTTCCGCAATAATTATTTTAATATTATTTTCATTATAATCTTTAAATAGTACTTGAGAATGACTAAATGATTCCATTTTGGCTATCTTTTTAAAATCAGATATTTTACTTTCATCAAGGCCATTGGCATGATGCCAAAGTTCAAGACCCATTATGCCAAATTTTTCTTTTAAAATGTTTTGATCAAAATTAGCTAAATCTTCTATTTTATAAATGCCTAACTTATTTAAATTACTTTCCATACGCACTCCTATTCCCCACATTTTAGAAAGGGGAGAGATAGGCCATAATTTCTCGCTTACATCATCATAAGTCCATTTGACAATATTATTTTTATTGTGCTTTGCCTCAATATCCATCGCAATTTTGGCAAGCAACATATTAGGACCAATACCACAAGTAGCGGTAAGTTTAGTCTTTTCATAAATAGTATTTAATATTTTTTCTGCAAGTTCTTCATCACTCATCTTATACAGTTTTAAATAATTAGTTACATCTAAAAAACACTCATCAATCGAGTAGACTAGTAAATCTTCATCACTAACAAAATCCAAATAAATACCAATAACTTCTTTACTTTTGGCAATATATAAATTCATCCTTGGCCTTGCAATATAATATTTAATATGTTTATCTATTTCATATAATCTTCCTCTTGATTTAACACCTAGCTTTTTTAAATAGGGAGTAACCGCAAGCGTAATTGCTCCATCTCCTTGTTTCGGATTAGCTACAACTAAAGGATAAGTAAAGGGATCTTTATCCATTTCTACACATTCACAAGATGCAAAAAAGCTTTTTAAATCAATACATAAAATATGCCGCTTACTTGACTCCATAATGTGTCTTCCTTTCTAGCAAACGTTTGTTTACAATTCGAGTATAGTACAATTACCTATAAAGTGCAATACCTATTTTTGGTAATTTTAAATATTGTGAAATTAAAGATAAACTATTATAATAAAGTTATGAAAAAGTTATTATTAAAATTAATTGATTTGTATCAAAAAACACCTTTATTTAGCCATAATAAATGTAAATATTATCCAACTTGTTCTAATTATGCCAAAGAAGCAATTACTAATTATGGGGCTTTAAAGGGAACACTATTAAGTATCAAACGTATTTTAAAATGTAATCCTTTTAGTAAAGGTGGTATAGATTTAGTACCGAAAGACTTGTAAAAGTCACTAATTGGTGCTAAAATGGAGACATAAATCTGTGATGAGAAACAAGATTTTTAAATAGTCATTTTAAAAGAGAGTTAATGTTTGGTGAAAATTAACAAATGAATTTAAAAGTTACTATTCTCTAGTGAGTCCAATCAACTCCGGGCAAAAACCGTTATCTTATAAATTAAGTAAATAAAAGGATGGTACCGTCAATTTTGACTCCTTGGTATCATTCTTTTTTATTTTGTAAAGGAGGGAATATGCAAATCGAAGTATTTACGCAATCAGCTATTAAACTTAGTGGTAATAAAAATATCTATTTTGATCCATTTAAAATAGATAAAAAGTTAAATGATGCTGATTATATTTTTATCACCCACGATCACTATGATCATTATGATGAAAATTCCATAAATAATATTATTAATGCTAAAACAGCCATTATAGTGCCTAAAGTTTTAGAGAGCGAAGTTAAAAAATTAACCAATAACTATTTAGTAGTGGAGCCTAACAAAATATACAAAATTGATAATTTAGAATTTACTACTGTAAGAGCTTATAATGTTAATAAAAAATTTCATCCGAAAGAGGCTAATTATGTTGGTTACATTCTAACAATAGATAACGTTACTTACTATGTTATGGGTGATACCGATGCCTTAGATGAAAATAAAAATATAAATGCTGATGTTTGTTTTATTCCAATTGGTGGTTATTTTACAATGGATTATAAAGAAGCTGCCGATTATATAAACGAAATAAAACCAAAGAAAGTTATACCTATTCATTATGGTAGTATAGTCGGTGATATTAACTTAGGTGAAAAATTTAAAAATTTAATAAATCATAATATTGAAGTAGAAATTTATATTAAGGAGGAAAATATATGATAAATATTAAAGAAAATGAAAAATTAAATATGCTTAATCATAGTTGTGCACATCTTTTAGCGCAAGCTGTAAAGCATTTATATCCAGAGGCTAAATTTTGGGTAGGACCAGTTATTGAAGATGGCTTTTACTATGATATTGATTTAGGAGATAAAGTAATTAGTGATGAAGATATTCCGAAAATTGAACATGAAATGAAGAAAATTGCTAAAGATGGTAAAAGAATTGTTAGACATGAAATTAGTAAAGATGAAGCTTTAGAAATGTTTAAAGATGATCCTTATAAATTAGATTTAATTGAGAGAATGGATGAGTCAGAAACAATTATTTCTTGTTATACGCAAGGAGATTTTACTGACCTTTGTCGTGGACCACATGTTGAATCAGTTAAAGAATTAAAACATTTTAAATTAATTAAGTTTAGTGGTGCATATTGGAAAGGCGATAAAAACAATAAAATGCTCCAAAGAATTTATGGTGTTTGCTTTCCAACTGAGGAAGAGCTTAATGATTACTTAAAGGAATTAGAAGAAGCACAAGAAAGAGATCATCGTAAAATTGGTAAGGCACTAGATATCTTTACAACTCATGATTTAGTAGGAAAAGGTATGCCTTTATGGCTTCCAAATGGAGCAATTATTAGAAAAGAATTAGAAAATTATATTTATAAAAAAGAACAAAAATTAGGTTATAAACATGTTTATACACCTTGTGTTGGTACAGTTGATTTATATAAAACATCTGGTCATTGGGATCATTATAAAGAAAATATGTTCCCATCTATGAAAGTTGATGAAGAAGAATTTGTTTTAAGACCAATGAATTGTCCGCATCATATGTTAGTTTATGGGAGTGACTTACATTCTTATCGTGACCTACCTATTCGTATTGGGGAATTTGCCACAGATTTTCGTTATGAAGCAAGTGGCGCAGTTAAAGGCTTAGAACGGGTCCGTTGTATGTGTCAAAATGATGCTCACCTTTTTGTTAGACCTGATCAAATTGGTGAAGAATTTAAAAAAGTAGTGGAACTTATTTTAGATGTTTACCACGATTTTGGCATTAAAAATTATAAATTCAGATTATCTTTAAGGGATAAATGCGATAAAGAAAAATATTTCGATGATGATAAAATGTGGAATGATGCTGAAGATAAATTAAGAGAGGTTTTAAATAATTTGCATCTCGACTACTATGAAGCGATTGGCGAAGCCGCCTTCTATGGTCCTAAACTTGATGTCGAAGTAAAACCAGCAGTTGGTCCAGAAGTGACTTTATCAACTTGCCAACTTGATTTCCTTTTACCAAGAAGATTTGAACTTTCTTATATTGATTCTGATGGTAACAAGCAAATTCCAGTTGTTTTGCACCGTGCTATTTTTGGTACATTTGATAGATTTACTGCCTTTATTTTAGAGGAAACTAAAGGAGCGCTTCCATTATGGCTATCTCCAGTTCAAATAAATATTATTCCGGTAAATAATGAATATCATTTAGAATATGCCAAAAAATTACAAGAAATGCTTAGTGATTACCGCGTAGAACTTGATGATCGTAATGAGAAATTAAGTTATAAAATGCGGGAAAGTGTTATGCGTAAGATTCCAGTTACTTTAATAATTGGCCAAAAAGAAGTTGATAATAATACTATTAGTTATCGTCTTTATGGTAGTGAAGAAACTAATACCGTATCTAAAGATGAATTTCTTAAGTTTATTGCAGACAAAATTGAAAATAAAAATTAGAACTAGCGATTAGTTCTTTTTTTAATTCTTTTTAACCCTTTATCTTTATGATAAACATCAATATCAAATTGATAATATAAAATTAAATTAGTTATTTCTTCATTATTTTTAAATTTTTCTAAAAACAAATTTTTTTCTATATCATTTAAAGTAAAAGTACTTAAAAATTTTTTAATTTCCAAACTTGATCTATTTAACATTTCAGCAATTATTTCATCTCTTGCTAAAAATTTTTCTATATATAAATTAGCCACAGCATACATATCATAGTAACCATAATATTCATCATCATAACGTGTATAATTGCCGAAGCCAATAACTTTAGCGACACTAGCATCACTATCAAAATAGCGAAAAACATCACATAAGGAAGTACACATATGAAAGCCGTGACCATTATTGCCAAATTTTAAGCTATGATTATTATGATATACTCGGCCCTCGGTAAATTTTTTGCCATATCTATTAGTTCTATCATTATTAAATGCTTTATAACCTTTAATTATCATAATCATTCCTTTTCTAATAGTATTTTTATTATATCATACAAAACAAATATTTAAATAATTGTTGTCAATTTTCAATTTTTTTGTTAAAATACTAGGCACCAAAGAAGGGGAAATATGCAAATAATTAATTTAACAAAAAGACAATTTGATAAATTAAAACCTATAGAATTATCTAAAGGTATTTTCAATAATGAAGCCGATATGTACTATTTTTATGGCAAAAAGGGATGGGAAAAAAGAGAATATGTTTTAAAAAAACTTCATCATGATGAAGGAGAAGTTTTTGGCAATAAACTTTATACAATTAATGCTTTAATAGATAAAAAAGATGAAATTAATATGGAAGAATTAGTAATGCCAGAAGCATTAGGAGTTGTTTCTCAAGAAATAGTTGGATCAATTATGCCTTATATACCTAATATTAATTTAAGTATTATTTTATTATCATCAGATTCTAAATATCCCTTAGAGCAAAAAATTGCTTATTTACAAGAAATTGGTCTAATTTTAGAAAAAATGCGTAAAGTTAGAGAATATACAAGTGTTAAAGATTTTTATTTAAATGATGTTCATGAAGGTAATTTTATTTTAAACACGAAAACGAATCATATTAATGTAGTAGATTTAGATAGTGTTAAAATAGGCAATAACATACCTTTTGCTTCTTATTATTTAGGTCCTTTCGGTCTTCATACATATTCTTCTAAATATCAAGAGACTGGAACTGATCATTTTATTGGAGGATTTTATAAAACTAATCAAAATACGGATATTTATTGCTATATAATGATAATATTAAGTTTTCTTTATAAATATGATGTAATTAATATGACTGCTGATGAATTTTATGATTATTTAGAATATATGAGTGATTTAGGTATATCTAAAGAAATAATTGATATTTTTGCTACTATTTTAATTAATAAAGATAATATTAATCCTTATGAATATTTAGAAGAAATAATACCTTATTATAGTAAATTAAATAGAAAAGAATTTGTTAGAGCGAGAAGTAAATAAAAATGATTGACAAAACATATAATATAGTGATAAACTATTAGTGTTTTAAAAAGGAAAGCGATTTATATCCATGAATTCTATGAATCCACCTGATTGCGTATAGTAATAGGTAAAAAGCCAAGAAATAATTAATAATGGTTTTTAAGTGGGTATAATGATACTCACTTTTTAATTGTTGGAGGTGCTTTGTATAGCAAAAACAGATGAGCTACAAGTTAATGATGAAATTAAAGTAGCAGAGGTTATGGTAATTGGGCCAAATGGCGAAAAAATGGGTGTCAAGAATATTACAGACGCCAAAACTTTAGCAAATTATGCAGGTTTAGATCTTGTTTTAATGAGCGCAAATAGTGTACCAGCTGTGGCAAAAATAATGGATTACAATAAATTCCGTTATGAAAAACAAAAAAAATTAAAAGAAGCGCAAAAGAAACAACGAGAAAGCAATAAAGATGTTAAAGAATATCGTCTTTCAGTAACGATTGATGTTGGTGACTTTGAAACACGTAAAAGAAATGCGGCTGAATATTTAAAGAAAGGTCATAAAATTAAAGCATTTATTCGCTTTAAAGGAAGACAAATGGCTCATACAGAACTAGGTCAAGAAGTTTTATTAAAATTTGCTGATGCCTTAAGTGATATTAGTCAAATTGAAGTAGAACCTAAACTAGAAGGAAGACAAATGTCTTTGTTATTAGCACCAAAAAAATAAAAGAAGTAGAAGGAGAGTATATTATGGGAAAACAAAAAACACATAAAGCAAGTAGTAAAGTGTTTAAAGTAAAGAAAAATGGTACACTTACTTATAAAAAAGGTAATGGTAACCATAAAACTAACAAAGATTCTTCTAAACAAGTGCGTCAAAGAAGAAATAAAGGAATTTTAGGTAAAGGAGAAGCTAACAGAATAAAATCTGTTATCAGATAGGGGGATTAAATAATGGCAAGAGTTAAAGGCGGAAACGTATCAAAAAATAGAAGACGTAAAGTTTTAAAACAAGCAAAAGGTTATTTTGGTAGCAAACATAGATTATATAAAACTGCGCAAGAACAAGTTTTCCATAGTGGTGTTTATGCTTTTAGAGATAGAAGACAAAATAAAAGAAACTTCCGTAAATTATGGATAACAAGAATTAATGCAGCATGCAGAATGAACGATATCAGTTATTCTAAATTTATGGATGGATTAAATAAAGCTGGTATTGAAATCAATCGTAAAATGTTATCAGAAATAGCTATTAATGATGCTGAATCTTTTACTAAATTAGTTAAAACTGCTAAAGATGCTTTAGATGGTAAAGTTAAAAAAGTAGAAAGTGCAGTTAAAGAAGTAAAAGAAGAAGTTAAAAAAGAAGCAAAAAAGGTAGCTTCTAAAGTTGAAGATTTAAGTACTAAAACTTTAGCGGAATTAAAAGCACTTGCAAAAGATGCTGGTATTAAAGGTTATAGTACAATGAAAAAAGATGAATTACTAAAGAATTTAAAATAGTAATTCTTTTTTTATTTTTAAAGCCTTGCTAACTAGCTATTTTTTCTGTATAATAAATATTAGGAAAAATAGGAGTGGAGATATGCGAAAGTTTATTGCAAGTTTAGATATTGGCTCTTACTTAATTAAATTAGTCGTAGGAGAAATCGTAAAAAATAAAGTAAATATTTTAGCATGTGTTGAAACTCCAGCACGAGGTATTAAAAAAGGTTATGTTATCAATCCCGAAAGTGCTAAAGAAGCTATAGAAGAAGTATTTAAAAAAGGGGAAGATATTTTAGGAATACCGATAAAAAAAGTAATTGCTACTGTTCCATCTACTTATACGGAATGCTTCTTAAGTGGTGGTACTATTCCAATTACGAGTGAAGATAAAGTAATAAAAAATAGTGATATAGTAAAAGCAATGCAAAAATGTGTTTATAATAAAGTTGTTGATAATAGAGAACTTGTAACGGTTCTTCCAACTAGTTTTAAAGTAAATGATGAGATTGTTAGTAATCCTTTAAATATGATTGCAGAAACTATGATGATGAAAGCAATAGTAGTAACAGTACCAAAGAAAAATATTGAAGGAATTAATAATGTTCTTAAAAGTTTAGGTGTTGATTTAGTAGATGTGACAATTTCTCCTTTAGCAGATTTCTATGAACATAAAACAAAAGATTTAAATGATAAAATTGGGGCAGTTATTAATATAGGAGAAGAAACTACTACCGTATCAATATTTAATCGCGGTATCTTAACCAATACGGAAGTAATTGATATTGGTGGATCTGCCATTACTAATGATTTAGCATATGTTTATAAAATATCATTGAGTGATGCCAAATTCGTTAAAGAAAATTTAGCACTTGCGCATACGAGACTTGCTCAACCTAATGAATCAATAGCATTAACTGATAAATATGGAGAAGCCGTTAAAATAAATCAATATGATGCATCAGAAGTAGTAATGGGAAGACTTACGGAGATTATTAATTTAGCAAAAAAACAAATTAATCTCTTAACAAAAAAGGAAATAAGTTATATAATACTAACAGGAGGAGTAACGGAAAGCATTGATATTGATATATTAGCAGAAGAACTACTAGGTAATATTGGTATTATTGGTAAAGCTCTAGAAATTGGTGCTCGTGATAATAAATATAGTACCGCCGTTGGTATTATCAAATATTATAATAGTAGATTAAAACTTCGTAATATTGACTTTTCGGTATTTAGTTTAGAAGAACAAGAAGAATTAGGGGGAAAAGGAAAACGCATTAGTGTAGTTGATAATTCCCTTTTAGGTAAAATATTTGGATATTTTTTTGATAGTTAAGGAGAGAGATAAAAAATGAACGATTTACAAATGGATCAAATAGCAAAAATTAAAGTAGTTGGAGTAGGCGGTGGCGGTTGTAATGCTGTTAACCGTATGATTGAAGAAGGCGTAAAAAGTGTTGAATTTTATGTTGTCAATACTGATTTACAAGTATTAAATGCATCAAAAGCTGAAAATAAAATTCAAATTGGTAAGACTATTACTGGTGGTAGAGGAGCTGGAGCAAATCCTGAAATTGGAAGAGCGGCTGCCCTAGAGAGTAAAGGCGAAATTGAAGAAGCCCTAAAAGATGCTGATATGGTCTTTGTTGCCTGTGGTATGGGTGGTGGAACTGGTACTGGTGCTGCCCCAATAATTGCCGAAATTGCCCAAGAACTAGGAGCTCTTACTGTTGGTATTGTAACTAAACCATTTAGATTTGAAGGTAAAAGAAGAAGTGAAAATGCTTTAATTGGTATTGAAGAGTTAAAAAAACATGTTGATACTTTAATTGTTATACCTAATGATAAATTAAGAGATATTATTGATAAAACAACATCATTTGATGATGCCTTTAAAGAAGT
>CANQDM010000031.1 GCA_947591505.1 uncultured Bacilli bacterium
CTTTCACTTATAATATTAGCTTTTTTTCTTCGATTTCCTTTTTTTTCATGACAATTTCTTTAAAAAAGTGTTAAAAATTAAAAAAAAATCTCTATTTCTAGAGACTTTATCATATTTATTATAAAATACCAAATTTTTTATTATTATTTTCAACATCTAATCTAGAGAAACCTAACGCTATTAAAAATTCAGTTATCTTTTTATTATTATCAAGTTTTTCATCTAGACAAGGAATGTTAAAGAATACTTTACTACCACTTTCTCTTTCAAAATCATGAACATCTTGATTATTTAAAACACTTCTATTTAAAACAATTTTTTTATTTTTTAATTTATCAAATATTTTACGATCTTCTCTAATTAATTTATTAAGTTTTAATATTCCAGGTTCAATTAAATAAATAACTTCAGTACAAATAGTTTCTGGTCCATCATTTAAATCTACCAAAATAACTTCAGCATCACTATTATTAGCAAGTCTTATAGATATATTCATAAAATCAGCACTTTCAAGTGATTTATCATTAAAATATTCAAAATCAGTTGCGTTAACTTCAATGGCTTTAACTTTATATTCTTCTTGTAAATGTTTTTTTAACATATAAATTAAAGTAGTAGCACCAGCATGTTCAGTTACATTTTTAAAGCCAATTACTCTTTGTTCCATTTTAACAGGAGCAATTTCTTTAACTTTTTTACTATCTAAATTAGTATCAGGATTTAAATTTTGATAAGCCGCTACATCCTTATAAGAATTTGGATTATCTATTAAAAAGGGAATAGCATCAACACTTCTTGTAAAATTATAAATACCATATGATACTAATTGGGATAAATAATTAGCATTATTTACTTTTGGTGAGTCATCTAATAATAAAATTATTTTATCCATTTCAAAATTTAATGATAATTCCCGCATTATATTAATATTTTCATAATTTTTAATAGCAGTAACATCTATAATCATTTTATTATAGAAGAAATTATTAAATTGATTTACTAAATCTTGAACTGTAAATTCACCATTAATAGTTTTTATTACATCAATATTTAATGTTCCTAATAAAGATTGATACTTATTTGATACAATTACATTCATTTTTATACCTCTTTCTTTTAACCTTTTAATTTTTGACTTTCACTATATAATTTTATTCCCTTTGTTTCGCCAGTTATTTTAAAATATAGTAAATCGCCAATAAAAGGTAAATTAAATCGTGAAAATAACTTTATATTATAAAATATTTGATTATTCTTAAGTTCATAACTTAAACAATAATAATATAATTTTCTATCTTTAGCAGCTTCATAAGTAGGACTATTTAGATCACTTACACCATATTCACCATCTTCACAAGTGTTTTTAGATAAATAACCACTGTTATCTAAATAATTATTAATTATACTTAATGATTGCTTACTAACTCCTTCATATTTTTCTAAAATACTAACTGTTTCACTTTTTAATTTGTAAGCTTTATTATAGGTAATTGCTACTGCTATAAAGCCAGCAAATAAAAAAGTGAAAATTAAGACTGTTTTAAATACTGTTTGTGTACCTATTGCTTCGCGCATATAACCACCCTATCCAAATAATGTCTTGGTTGAACCAGTTAAATTAAAATTAAATATTTCTCTAATAAATGGAATATCTAATTGAAAAAATACAACAACATCATAATAAACCATATCAGGGAAATCACCACTGGTAACAACACATTTATTATTGCTACATTTTTCTTTGGCATCATTAACAAATTTATCTTCAACACGATTAGCTCTTATACAATAGGCAGCATCCTTACTAGTTAATTCGCCATTTCTATTATAACCATCATAACCATCAGGACATTTACCTGTTATACGATATCCAGCTTTATTTAAATGTTCAACTATTTTTTGATTAGTAGATTCACTTAAACCAAAAGAAGAAGTATTGTTATTACTTCCTAAAGGTTCATTTTCTATAATTGTTATTATTTCATCTTTAACCCCAAAGGCTTTAGAATGATTAATAGTTAAACACATAACTCCTGTAAATAACAATATAAAAAAGATTACAATTTGAAAAATGGAAATTCCACCTATTGCTTCCCGCATTTATTCCACTTCCTTAACCTTTATATACACATGTAAATGTATTTTTAGGATCATTTTTTGGGTGGCAAACTACAAAATCACAATTTTTCTCGCCATTAGTATCAGCTTTACATGGTTCACATATTGCTTTACTACATTGAGAATTGCGTTGAAAATTAGATTTTATTATGGGCCACAATGTATAGTAAAAAAAAGCTATAAGCACTGCAATAGCCGACATTACTACAACCGTAGCATTTAATTCACCTGTTGCTTCCTTCATAAGTTAATCGCTTAACCTGTTGCGCCGCCCGTAGTGCCTGCTCCACCTGTTGTAGTATTTGCGCTAGTTTCACATTGTCTTGTATGAGTATTATCATAAGTACATACCCCATTACCACAAGTAACATCTTTTCCACCTGCTACAGTGTGATATTCAAGTTGTCCTCCGTTTGAAGCATTACATGCAGAGTTTAATGTCATACCTGTTTGAAGTACTGGCCATATAACTAAATAAAAGAACGCTACTAAAGCAGCAATTGCTACAACTGTTACAACTGTCATATTTAATTCACCTGTTGCTTCTTTCATAAATGCATTCCTCCTTTATTATCTATAAATATTATAACCAAATTATATAAAAATAGCAATTAATATTTGATATTACTTGACATAGGAAGACATAAAAAAATTCCTTAATAGGAATTTTATAGATCCATCATTTGTAAAACCGCTAAAACTAGTAAAACCATGACCCCAAAACCAGTTGACATTAACATGCTCATTGTTTTACCTTCCATTTTATCAAGTCTATTTTTATATTTAGTTTCTCTGGCTTTTTGTTGTAAGTTAGAAATAGTTCTGGAAAACATTAGCATTTGCTCTTGTTTACGATCTTGACTACCTAAACTTAAACGATATAAAAGACGCATCATTCGCATGGAATCTCTTACCGGATATTTTTTCGCAAAATTCATATATGGATTTATTGAATCATCACCAGAGTTTATTTCGTTAATCATTTCTTGTAAACCATCTTTAAAAATATCGGGAGCATCTATTACTGATTTACCAATAGCAACTGGTACTGTATAGTGTTGAATTAATATTTCAATACTCTTTAAATAGTGTGGTAACATACTATCTATTTTAAACATATGTGTTTTATAATATGATTTAATATTAATATAATCTAATTTAAATATTAAGAAGCCTAAAATAAATGATATTAATATATATAAAGCATCTAATTTAGTTATAAAGAAGAATAAACTAATTACGATAACCATTAAACCATTTCTAATTCTCTTCATGAAAATGGCATCAGATGAAACAGTATCACCATATTTAGCTCTAACATAGAAATCCCAATCATCTTCTTTTAATTTACGAAATATATAAAAGTTATCACTAATTAAATCTCTAATACTAACTTGACCATTATAAGTCATTACAACAAAGATTAAAATAGCTATTATAATAATTTCTACTTGCATTATTCAGCCCCCACATCTTCATTATAATATTTCTCACCAGTAACTAAGAAATAGACATTAATTAAAATTATAATGTGTAAAATAAGTTGAACATACCACATATTAAGAAGTTCAATATAATTATCTTTACCTAACATAAATTCTACTACTACTACTAAAGAAAATAAAACAACCGCAAAAGTTAAAAATCTTTTATGGAAATTTTTACGATCCATTTGATCACGATAAACACCTTCAACTAAAGCATCGATATCCATAGACATATTTTCTAAAGATTCACCAGCATCTTTAGCACCTTCTTTAGTTATTTGTAAGAATAATTGATGCATATTTTTAACCATATAGAATGGATATTTTTGATTAAAGTATTCAATTGATTCATCAATTGTACCATTTTGATAAGATAGTTCAATCATCTTTTCAATATCTCCTAAAACAGGTTGTTCAATAATACCAGAATCTCTAACACCTTCTAAGCTTTTAACAAAACTTTGGGTAGTATTAAATTCCATTATAACGTTAGTAGTATAAGTTTGAATTTGTTCAAAAATAAACTCACTATATACTCTTTGACATCTAAGATATGCAAGATATGGAATAAAAGCAATAGTAGCAACAGCATAAACTACGGCCCAAATAATACTATAAAAATAGAAATAACCAATTAAAGCTGCAAAGCCACCTAGTAAGACTACTTGCATGATATATTGCTTAGCAGTAAATTCTTGGCCTAACTCTTTAGTTTTTTCTCTAACAACTTTAAAAGAATACGGTGCATATTTATCGTATATATTTTCAACTTTATTTAATACTTCCTTATAAGATTTACCATTTTTATTATTACGATACATAATTATAAAAATAGCTATACCTAACATTATAAATAACTCTGGTATTGTTCTCATTTTTGCACCTCCTTATTCCTTAAAGTGAATCTATTACTTCTGTACTATTATTTTCATCTACAAATAAATTTTCTTTAATAACGACTCCTTGACTTCCTAAATATTCTCGTAAATATTTAGTTGGATTATTAAATTGAATCGCGCCATCTAAATTCTTTTTATATATAACATTAGATCCTGCTTCATTATTTTCATCGACATAAAATTCACAGATTTCGACAATTTCTCTTTGGAAGCGTCCTAGTTCGGCACTCATATAACCTTTAACATGAATTGCTAGTTGAACATATCTATGAATTGATTTTAAGAATTGATCTATATCTTGACTAGTTTCTAGTAATGAATACATCCGCATTGGCACATTTAAGGCTCTATCAGAGTGGATAGTTGATAAAATGTTATGCCCAGATGAAATAGAGTTACGAACTGCCGTTACGGCCTCAGCACTACGAACTTCGGATAGTAAAATCCAACGGGGGTTTTGTCTCATGCAGGCTACTAATACATCACTATATGAAGCGATATTATTAGTCTTCATAGCGACTATATCACGATGTGGAAATATTTTATCTAAGTGAAGTTCAAGGGTATCTTCTATGGTAATAACTTTTTCATTTTCTTTCGTATGACTAGCTAAGTATTTAACAAGCTCAGTCTTACCACTACCAGTTTCACCACTAACGATCATATTACAATGCCCATCAACACAAGTAAGTAAAAAATCTAAGATATTTTCGGAAACATATTGTTCACTTAATAATTTTTCCCGATTAAGTCTTATTTTGGCTGGGGTTTTTCTGATAACACAAGCTATACCATTGGTAGCGATTGAATCATGAATAAAGTTTAAACGTAATTCAGCTGATTCGGCATCTAAAAATGGATGAGCCATATTAAATGTTTTACCCATTACATTAGAACATTGAAATGCTAGCTTTTCTACTAAAGCATTATTAACATCTGGCCTTTCAATTCGATAAACACCTTTATCTAATGTTTTTAAATGAATTTGACCACCATTACCATAAGATACATCGGTAATGTTATCATCATCTAAAAACTCTTTTAAAGGGCCAAAATCTATTTGTGAAAATATAGCATCATTCACTTTTATTCTTCCCTTCCCTTTTTATTTTTTTATTCTACAATTTGTACTTGACTATATATAAATGCTTGTAATTCTTCACTCTTTAACTCTGTTTCACCAGGATTTTTAGAATAAGATGCATTTCTAAGTCTTGGTCTTATATCTATACCGGTTGTTCTATTAGCTATATCAAGTAAGTTGGCATATTCATCTGGTACTCCAAAAAGAAGTGTAGCTGAATCACCAGCAGATGAATCCCAGAAAACATTACGTCCACTACTATCTCTTACTTCAAGCACTTTAATACTTTCAATTAATTTACCATATATAGCTCCATTAGTATCTTTAGCATACATATATAAATCAATATAGTCATCTGGTGAAATAGAATTGGCAAATGTTGTTTCATTAGTAACTTTTATACTAGCAAGAGTATATCCTTCTGGTAAGTTTTCATTAACAGAATTAGAAATATCTCTTTCATCACATATTTGTGATTTATGGAAGAATCCATTTTGAGGAATACTAGTACCTTCACAGATATATTTACCATCTAATTCCGCTACTGTTTCTACTATATCATTATCTCTTAATGAACTTCTAGTAATTTCTCGCCAACCAATATTATCATTTTCAATTTTATCTCTTGTATCTATTTTAGCAATAGCATAAGGAATTCTAATAGTAGATATTGCTTGATTAACGCGATAATTATAGAAATACCATAATATTATAACTCCTGCTAAAACAGCTAAAATAGTTACTGTATTTTTATTTGAGATAAATCTTTTTAAATTAGCTAATAAATTTCCCATTTTTATTCCTCCTATTTATTACTTTGTTCTAGTATTGCTTCTACTCTACTTTCCATATCAAAATCTTCTGAAGAAGTTTGTTCATTCGCAATAAAGTAAGTATTTGTCTTACTAGTTATTTGAACACTTACCTTTGGTGGTGTTTCATATACACCAGTAATTATAATTTGATATTCAGTAGAAAGTGAAGCAGTATCAGCAAATCTTCTCATAAAACTTTCAATAAATTTTTCTTTATTTATTTTAAGTTCACCATATTCTCTATAATAAGCATAATCTATCGCATCTACTAAAGCTGCTTCATTTATTTGTCTTACAGTATAACTATTTTCTGTATTATTAGAAGTAACATTTTGAATTAAAAGCAATATTACTACTACAAATACTCCTAAAAGTACTAACCAATAACCCCAATAAGCTTCCTTCATTTAATGTCCCTTCTTTCTATTTCCATGATGGTCCAAGATGATAATCTATTGTTGTATCATTATCATAATCTATTTCCATACCATAATGTTCTTTATAGTATGCAAATCCTTTTTGTGTTTGAATTTGCCATTTACTACTATCAGCTTTAATCCAACTAGTGAAATATCTCTCATTATTTTCAGTATTATTTCTTTCGTTATCTTTTGGCCTTACCCTTGTAAATTGAATATTATCTTTAACTTTATCATCTGCTAATAATTCATCAATAAATTTACTATAGCAGAAGACATTTTCATATACCTTATCGCCATCTTTTAAATCATAACATTTTAAGGTATTACCAGCATAACCATCTTTATATTCATCTTTTTTATTAAGACTCTTTATTTTACTTATCATTCTACCATTCATTGTAATTTTAACAGCATATTCATAATCAGAATTTGGATTAGTAAAATGATCATCTGGTATATCATAAATGCCATCACCTTTTTCTTGAATTTCTTCAGTTGTAACATATGCTTTTAATTCTAAGCCTGTATTAATTGGCTCTTCCCATCTCCAGTTTCTACCAAGATCACGATCATTTGGATTTAAATCTTCAGAAGTAATTGGACGATATTGAACATTTAATTTACCATTATCATATAGACAGAATGAACAAGTTACTGGACATTCACCATCAGGACAACATTGAGATTTATAAGTGTCTGGATCAGTTTCGGTACCACTCTTATCATAATATAATAAATTTCCTTGTTCATCAGTTGTTACGGCACAAATATATGATACGGAAGGTGGACAAGTTGGACAACATTCACGATTGTAATCTTCTTCTTCACATACTTCACCATCTTTACAATGGTATTTACCATCACTAGATTCTTCAGGCTTTTTACAAACATCAGGACAATCTGTACTATACTTACATGCATAGACACCTTCATCATGAATAGTACCTTGAGTATTATCTTCATCTACTAAAGCAGAATCAGGAACATTACATTTAGTTCTATCTTGAAGTAACTTAGATACTACACTATCATTCGCACCCCAAACACGTCCTAAAGTATCTTTATCAAAATATTCACCTAAATTTTCAAACCACATTACATATCTTCTTGTACCATTTGATCCAAGACCTACAGGAAGTCCATTAGTAAGTTCTTTACTATTTTCAATTTTATCACTTTGACCTTGGTTACCTACTACAATACTTCCAGATGGATGCAATGTATAAAATTGTGTTGGTGTAATAAATTTAGCTTCTGCTTTTTGGGATTGTTTAACATATTTAACATTTGATAGGACATAATTGTAATTACTGCATCCATCAGATGTACATGCACAAACTGAGCCACGATCTACTGTTGGATGATCTGTCCAGTTATTTTGGCTACCATTACATAGTGAGTAATCATCACTTACACTACCACTACAATATTGAGACGATACCCCACTTAAACTTTTATCATACATATCCATTTGATCAGTTCTAGCTTTATTCATGTATTCTTCTTGATACCAAAAATACATATCTGGTGCAAAATTATAATTCATTCTCCAACCTTCATTAAATGGTGTATCATCAAAACTATTGTTATATGCTGAATCTTGAGATGCACTAGTTCCATTATATCCAGTAGCTTTGTTCCAATCTTGCATCAAATAATATATTCCCCCAGTACCTAGCTTTGCTTTTAAACCATATCCGTTAGAAACTACATATTCAGAACTTGCAGAATCTTTACCAGCTGTACCACCACCTGTTGAGCCACCGCCTGTTACTTTAGCAGTTCTACCAATTTGATCCAAAGCTGCACTTTTTTGCTCAGCTGTTAAATCTTCAACAGTTGCAGAACATTCTTCGCTATTACCACACTCAAATGTATCTTCTTTGCCATTATAATACTGACAAGGCAACCAATCACCATAAAAAAGTCCATTTCCTTCTTCAGTCGTATCTAATCTACGAGTGCTAGTCGAACATGTAGTGCCCCCTTCATAAACAGTATATTCAGCATTTAATGTTACTTTTGCTCTTATTTGATAAAATCGTTTAGTAACTTTACGTCGAACATAATATGAATTAGGCAAGCTTGTAACAGCTTCCACGTAATTTTCAGTGAGACATTTAGCAAAACTCATTCCATTTATCTTTAGCCATTGACCTTTACAAGTCTTCTCCCACTGATCCATATATTTAGCTTTTTCTGCAGCATCTTCTGGCATTTTATGTAAAAAATTACTAGTTTTAATTTGTTGTATTGTTTTACAAGTTTTTATGTCCTTATCAACATGGTAGCAATTTGGATCACCAATACAATTGCCAATTGCTTCATACATGGATTTTTGATTATATACATCTACTGTTCTTTTTCCTTCATTAATTATTGCAGACTTAACAGTGCCATTACTTCCCAGTTCATTTGTATAACAAGATTCTGTACCAGTTATAGATGATTTTAATGTAAAATACCTACCTGTATCAACTAGAATAGAACCTGGTAAATGTAAATGATAATCTTCTTTACAAAATACACCTTTACCATTATAACCATATTTATCCATTATAGCAGTAACATCATTACTTAATTCACTATTTCTTAAAGTATGTCCTGCCGCATCACTACTATTATTAGCTACGCATTCCTTTATATTTTCTTTTGCTCCAGAAGTATCACAAGTATTATCATTAGCATATTGATATCCTTCTTTAATATCTATATCATGTTCATTCTTCTTACATGCAATACATTCAACATTATCAATTTTTGCAGCACAAGATGATACATCTCCAGGAGTGGTGCAAAGAGAAATAGAGTTATCAATAGATGATGTTTTTGTTGTTGTATCACTACTAGCATTTGCTACATAAAATCCTTGACATTTTGCTGAATTTGTACATTTACCAGTAGAATAACCTGATTGAGAAACAGAATAATGTGTATATGTTACACCTAATGTATATTTTATTGGTTCACAATTTTTATATTTATCAGAAGCACTTGAAAATTCTATTTTAATTTTAACGGTACCTGTACCATTATCAGTATAATCGACAAAATTTATTGTTGATAAATCATTTATTGGTTGAAATTCTCCATTTACTTCAATATAAAATTTTGTATTTACATTAGCACAATTACTATTACATTTATAATTTAATTTAACTGATCCTTCTTTCTTACCATCAGTTCCCATAAATTTAGTAATTGTTACAGTATGAACTACAGAATTAGTATATGTAATTATATTATTATCATCAGTTGTTGTTGTTCTTTTTTGCACACCATTTGTTATAGTTGTTGTTGCTTCACCATCTTCAGCATACGCTATAGCTTTTTTTAGTGCTGATTTAACCATTGTTTTGGCGTCAGAAACAGCTCCTAAATCATCACATTTATTTCCTGTACAATTGCTAGCTCCGCTTGTAAATTTTCCCCTTATAACGTTATAAGATCCCATAGCATTAGCTAAAGTTTTTAAATCTCCACTTATATCATCATACATAGAATTAATTAAGTATTTTATATATTTAATTTCTGAATTATTGTTATTACCATTTGAATTCATCATTGGAAATAAATGCTCGTACATATTAATTGCTATAAATTTCGCTACATAACATTTATCACCCGAACCACAATTATTATTAATTATAGACATTAGCCCAGCATCATATATACTTGCTTTACGATCATTTTGAATTGGATCGGATAAATTTCTAATATTTTTAAAAGTTAAAGTACCACCATTTGGTAAATCACTATCAAGATAATCTGTTACTCCAGGGTTATGACAGTAGGCATCTTTTTTTGCATTATCAACATAAAAATAATACCTAGAAATATCTAAACCACCAAAGGCACCGACAACTTTACGTCCATTATAATACGCCGTTCCTTGCGCTGCTCCATATTTATCTCCTTCTTGTTTTATAACTATCGCAGCCTTTACATTTATCACGCTTACAAGTAAAGACGTCATTAACAAACTTAATAATTTTAACGCTTTTTTCATTTTACCTTTTTCCCTCTGTTTCTTTTTCTAACAACCACAACAGTAGTAGTTCCTAAAACTAAAATAATAATTCCACCAAATATAAAATATTTATATTTTTCAAGTTTATCTTGGAAAGTTTCTTCTTTTTTTACTTCTTCAGTACTTTTTCCCGTTTCATCTATTTTTCCATCCATAAAACTATCTATTTTAGTAATAAACATACTTTCATCAATTTCTTTTAAATTAGTATATTTCTCACACAAATAAAAATCTTTCATATCTTCTTCTAAGCATATTGCTCTATTATAATAATCATTATATCTAGGAGTTTGTTTTCTAATAGTTTTTAATTCTGTCCCTTCACATGGAGTTTGATAAGAAGCATACACTTTTATAATAAAGTTAGTAACTACTTCATTTTCTTTCCAATCAAATGTTATTACACCGTCTTTAGCATCATCAAAATTATAAGTTAATATTTCACTTGTTACATCATTACTAACTTCTACATATAAATCTTCCGTTACATTTAAAATAGATATTTTAAAGTATTCATCTGTTGATGTTGATCCATCTTCGTATTCTTGTTTATCTTCTACAACTTCATAATCAACTTTAACATTAGCAGCTTTTTTCATAGCATCAGCTTTAGCAGTATAACTGCATTCTTCAGCTTTAACAGGTACTACTATTAAGATTAACATAAGCAGTAAAGTGATAATTTTTTTCATACGAAATCCACCTACTCTCTTATTATTAATTTTATCATACCACCATTTCATTATCAAGATTATATTTTGGGAAATTAGCAGAAAAATTTGAAATAATTTATAAAAAGGAAAAAACTGATTAATATGAAACTTTTGTGAAATTTTTCAAAATAAAAAGGAAATCGGCCTATGAGTGACGAATAATATAAGTGAGAGGAGCAAAAAGCATGAACAACGAAAAATTTAAACAATTAGAAAATATCGTAATAGAAATTGAAAGTAATTCACGAGTAAGAATGATGGTTGATAATGAAGAAAGGTTAAAAGGATATCACGAAATAGGAAGATTATTAGTAGAAGCCCAGGGTGGGGCATCTAGAGCTAAGTATGGCGATAATTTAATTAAGGAATGGGGCGAGAAATTAGCTCAAGAATATGGGAAGAATTATGATGAAAGCAATTTAAAAAGATTTCGATTATTTTATTTAACCTTTCCAAAAAGTGACGCAGTGCGTCACCTTTTAACATGGACTCATATAAGAACACTTTTACCTATTAAAAATGAGAACGAAAGAAACTATTATATAAATCAAGTTATACTTAATAATTTATCAAGTCGTGAATTAATTCAAGAAATAAAAAATAAATCATTTGAAAGATTATCTTATGCTGATAAAAATAATGTTAAGTTAATAACTGATACTAAAAATAATAACTTAACTATCGAAGATATGATAAAAGATCCTATCATTATTAATGTTGATGAAGATATTTCCGAATTAGATGAAGCAACTATACATAAAAAAATAATAAATTATGTAGAAAATAGATTCATGGAATTAGGTATAGGTTTTGCTCTTGTTGGGCATGAATATAAGTTAAAAATTAATAACAAAACTTATAGAATTGATTTATTATTTTTTAATATTAAGTTTAATGCTTATGTAGTAGCAGAAATAAAATCAAAAGAAATAAAACCAGAAGATATAGGACAGTTACAATTTTATGTCAGTTATATTGATAAATATG
>CANQDM010000032.1 GCA_947591505.1 uncultured Bacilli bacterium
TATTTTCAACAATATTATGTTTAACAATGGTATTATTTGTAATACCGACAATGGTTAGAGCGGAGGAAATTAGCAAGGAAATTAATGCTGATGATTTACTTGAAGTCACAATGCGAGATGAAAATCAAAGTAAGTTATTCGATTACACAGTTAAAGATGGAGTTATTACAATTAAAGTAAAAGATGAAAATGTTTATAATGCTTTAATAGCAGAAAAAAACATTGCTACAGATAGTCGCATTGATAAAATATTATCACAATTTTTGGTAGAAGATTGTGCTGATGATGAATGTACATATAAACTTCCTGATGCTGTTATTGGTTTAAATGTTATGTTAGCATTTCCAGAAGGAGCAGATAGAATAGAATTAACATTTATATCAAATGATTTAGGAGAGAATTGGGGAGATGACGAAAGTTATAGAGAATATTCAGCAAGCAAGAATGATGAAGAAAGTGACTTTATAAAAAATGGTAAATATTATTTTGATTATGCAGAAGGAGTATTATTTACATATTGGCCTGGAAGTGATGGTTATGATTGGCTTACTAAAAGTTATAATGTTGGCCTAGATCATCCAATATCAAATTTTGATAAAGGATATTATGTTGTAAAATATTATAATGAAGCAAATGAAGAAATTTATAATACTAAAGTATCTTTTAAATTGGAATTAGAAAAAGCTACATTATATAATGATCCTAATGGTGTTACAGTATATGGTGCTAAATATTTAGATTCAACTTTAACAGTAGAAAAGTTAGATACAAAAGCAGATGTATATAAAGAATTAGTAGGAAGATTAGAAGGCAAAAAATTACTTGGAGCCTTTGAAGTAAAATTAAATGGTGAATATGACGGAAAATTAAGTGTATCATTTAATGTAGATAGTAAATACAATGGAGAAAAGGCAACAGTACTTCATAAGAAAAGCAATGGTACAGTAGAAACATTTGAAAAAGTAATAACAGATGGTAAAGTAACAGTTGAAGTAGATGAATTATCACCATTTGTAATTGCCTTAAGTGATGTCAAAGAAGATAGTACACCAACTTTAGGAGTAACAAGTTATGTAGGACTTGCTAGTTTACTTGTATTATGTGCTAGTGTTTGCTTAATTAAAGTTTTAAAGAAAGATTAGGAGAAAAAAGATATGAAAAAAATTAATAAAATATGTTTTGCTATAGTATTTGTTATTATGTTATTACCAGTCGTAACTATGGCAGAAATAAAAACAGAAATGTTTGATGATAAAAATAAAGTTTTAGAAAGTTATCAAAAATATACTGAAGAATATCCAAAATATATGGCAGATCAAGAAAATTATCAAGGTGAAGTTATTTATCCGATATATCAAGGTAATACCGAAATAAAAGCTGAAGACTATATTACTGTTGATTATAAAGTAGCTCATCAAAATGATTTATTTGATATTACTTTTGCCAATAATGAAATTGTTGTTAAAGTAAAAGATTATGATTTATATCAAGCCGTAGTTAATAAAACAGAAATATCTGAAGAAAAGACTCCAGAATTATGGCAAAAATTAGCATCATATGTAAATGATAATATTGTTGGCTTAAATATTAAAATATATTTTCAAGATGGTATAAAAGATATGTCTATTGCTCCAATTGCTGATGATTTAGATACTTATCAATTAGGAATTCGTATATTTAGTGTTGGTGATGATTTAAATAGTCAAGATAGTAAAGGCAATTATGTTAATTTAGATTATGCTGGTATTTTATTTGGTTATAATGAAAAGAATAATAGTTGGAGATCTGGCTTTCCTGTTGAAGCTTCATTTGGATCTTATATAAATTCTGAATTTTTGATTAGAAATCATAAAGAAACAGATGCTGATTTATGGGAAAGTAATGCTGTTCATGAAAGAGATAATAGTGGTTATACAACTTTAAAAATAAGAATGGAATATGCTGGTACAACTGTTACTAATGAAGAAAAAAATGTTAGTGTTAGTGGTTCAATTGCTAATGATTCTTCTTTAACAGTCGAAAAGTTAGATACTAAAGCAGATGTATATAAAGAATTAAATAAAAGATTAGAAGGTAAAAAAGTCCTTGGAGCTTTTGAAGTAAAATTAAATGGTAGTTATGAAGGAAAATTAAGTGTAACATTTAATGTAGATAGCAAATATAATGGAGAGAAGGCTACAGTACTTCATAAGAAAAGCAATGGTACAGTAGAAACATTTGAAAAAGTAATAACAGATGGAAAAGTAACAGTAGAGGTAGATGAATTATCGCCATTTGTAATTGCTCTAAGTAATGTCAAGGAAGATAATACACCAACATTAGGTGTACCAAGTTATGTAGGGATAGCAAGTTTACTTGTATTATGTGCCGGTGTTTGTTTAATCAAAGTTTTAAAGAAAGACTAAGATAGAAAGTTAGTAGAATTAAGTTTTAAAACTTAATTCTACTTTTTAGATAGAGGAAAATTATGCATAAGAGAAAACTCAAAAAACCGATAAAAATTATCATAATTATTATATTGTTACTAATTATAATTTTAGGCATATCATATATAGTAGTAGAATTAACTAATGCTCATAAAGATAAAAATACTTACAAAAATGTATCTAATATATTTCATGATATAGAGCAAAAAGAAGATATTCATGAGCAAAAAATCAATAAATTAAAAGAGTTACATGAAAGTTACGAAAATGTTGTAGCTTGGTTAGAAATAGAAGGAACAGATATTAATTACCCTATAGTTCAAACAACTGATAATGATTACTATTTGAATCATAATTATAAAAATGAAAAATCATCAGCGGGTGCAATTTATTTCGATAAAGATGTCAAAATAAATGAAAGTGATAATTTACAAATATATGGTCACAGAAATAAATATGGTTTAATGTTTGAACCATTAATTAAATATGCGAAAAAAGATTTTTATGAAGAACATAAAACAATTAATTTAACTACTTTAGAAGAAGATGCTACTTATGAAATATTAGCAATATTCTATAGTAGAGTATATTATTCAAATGAAACTAATGTCTTTCGTTATTATTATTTTGTTAATGCCGAAAGTGAAGAAGAATATAATAAATTTGTTAATAATGCTAAAAAGGCATCAAAATTTGATACGGGAGTAGATGCCAAATATGGTGATAAATTAATTACTTTATCTACTTGCGAATATTCAAGGGAAAATGGGCGTTTTGTTGTAGTAGCGAAGAAAATCGACTAAAAATATATATTGACTAAAAAATATCGGGGGGGGTATAATCTGCTTATAAAATATTTAATAGATAAATTTGTTAAGAAAACTTTGGGAGTGTGAGTTATGAAAAAATTATTTAAAAATAAAAAATTTATAATAACAGTTATTATAATTTTAATTTTAGCTGCTATTGGCACTACAGGTACAATTCTTTGTTTAAATAGTAAGAATAATAAGACTAATAATACACCAAAAGTATCAGAGAAAGATAAAGATAAGCAAAAAGAAGAAGTAGAAGAATTTAAAGTTACTTTTAATCCTAATGGTGGATCTGTAGTAGATAGTATTACAGTTAAAAAGGGAGAAAAAATAACTAAACCTGAAGATCCAACGAGAAAAGGTTATGAATTTACTGGTTGGAAATTAGCTGAAGAAGAATTTGATTTCGAAAAAGAAATAAATGAAAATGTTACCTTAACAGCTACTTGGAAAAAAGTAGAAGATAAATCATCAACAAGTAGTTCTAGTGGTAGTAAAAAAACATCTAGTAGTAATAGTACTAAATATACTTCAACTATTGATAAAATTAATTTAAATGAAAATATGACAACATCTATTGATTATGAAAATTATACCCAACCGATTGCTTATTATTTTATTACTAATTTAGGTGATGTTTTTCCTAGTCTTGCAGGTAAGAGTTATATTGAGTTATCTTGGGAAGATGAAGATTCTGCTAGTCAAGGACTAGATTTACGAATAGATGAATGGTATGCGGCTTTCGATAAATTACAATTTGATACAGTCAAAGAAAATAATGCTAAAACAATATTAAATAATATTAAAAATAAGACATATAAGGGAGTTAAATTTACAACAAGTGTTGGTGGTCAATTTCAAAATTATAGTGAAAATCATAGTGTTCATTATAAGTATGAATATATAACTGTTAGTAAAACGCCATTTACAACTTTATATAATGGAATGAAAAGTGTAAGAGATGGCTTAGATTCTGAGATTTCAAGTGCTTTAAGTGGATCTATTAAAGTGGTTCTTCCTGGTTATGGTGTTTATGGTAAATATGAAGCAGGTCTTTTATCCGAAAAATTATGTGAAGAATATAATTTAGTTTGTGATCGGTGGTAATGTATGAAGAAAAGATTATTTATAATATTGTTTTTGTTGTTGATTCCTACTATTAGTTATGCTGCTTCTAATCCTTATCCTAAAACGCAAACTTTTAATGGGGTAGTTAATACTCCTTGTACTAGAGTTGCTTGGCAAGAAGCTTATGATCGACTTGGTATTGCTCTTCCTGGTTGGGGTAATGCCGTTGATTGGTATCGAAATGCTGCAAATGCGGGATATCAAGTGGGAAGTGAAGCAAAACCAAATTCAATCGCGGTTTATTCCGGATTTCAAGGTTATGGTCATGTAGCTTTTGTTGTATCAGTTTCTGATGAGACGATGCATGTTGTGGAAAATAGAGGAGATGGAGAAGGCAAAAGAGAAGGAGACAGAAGTAAAGGAATTGGTTCTGGTGAAGCAAGCGATCTTTATTTAATTGGATTTATTTATATAACTGAACCTAAATCATCTAGTAGTTCTTCTAGTGCAGGAAATACAACTACCACAACAACTAAAAAATCAAATAATAGTAATTTAAAGAGTTTAACTATTGAAGGTATTGATTTTGACTTTACCAAGGATAATTATTTTTATACTTTAAATGTACCATATGAAACTAGCAGTATTACAATAAGTGGTAAAACTGATTCTAGTAAAGCCAAAGTAGATGGTTTAAAAGATTATGAATTAAATGTTGGCGAAAATATAATTACTATAAAAGTAACTGCCGAAGATAAATCAGAATCATCTTATATCTTAAATATTACAAGAGATGAAGAAGTAGTAGAAGAATCTAAAGAAGAAAATAAAACGGAAGTTAAAAAAAAGCAAAATGTTAAAAAATTTAAATGGTCTAATTATTATTTAATACCTATTATAGGTTTAATAATATTAATAAGTGTAATTATTATAATAGTAATTAAAAAGAAAAAGAAGAAAAAAAATAAAAGTAAAAAATAATGAAAAATCATTAAACTATGCTATAATGATATCATATTAAAGGAGTTTTGTATGGCGTTAATTAAATGTAGTGAGTGTGGTAAACAAATTAGTGATAAGGCTGATGCTTGTCCTCATTGTGGTTGTCCTATGGATAAGAAAATTTTTTGTAGCGAATGTGGTAAAGAAGTTAAAGAAAACGATAAAGTTTGCCCTAACTGTGGTTGCCCAATTGAGGCAAATAAAACTAAAACTATTGCGAAAGTATGGCTTATAGTATGTATTATAATTTTATTTTTAATTAGTGGTTTATGTTTTATAGCTCAAGATTTTTTGAAAGTAAATGAAGATATTGTAAGTACACCAATGGGTGGATTAATAACTTTGATATTAGGTTTTGCCTATATATTATTTACAATAGATTTAAATAAAAATAATTATTATTTAATACTGGGAATAAGTCTTATAATGCTTATTTATGGTATATTTGATTTAAATGTTTTAATTAATTTTATTTTAGTTATTGTAGCAGTATTAAATGTAGTAATTACAACTTTACTAGTTAGAAAAAGTTTAAAGAAAAATAAAATAAATATAAAAGAATACATTATATTTATAGCAATTTCATTATTATCTATATTAATATATTTTATTTTACAATTTAATGGTAGTAATAAATTGGTATGTACTTATAAAAATAATAATGATGTTGGGGATATTGCTTATGAAATGACTTATACTTTTAAAAATGATACTATAAAAGAGTTAAGAGGTTATCAATATGCTAAACCTAGTGATGCAAATGTTGCCGAAGCTTTATGGCAAATTACTAATAAAGATCAAGATCAATATAATCATTATGAAGGTTTAACTTATGATGCTACTTTTAGTGAAGATAAGGAAATAATAATGCACTATTCAATTGATGCTGAAAAAGCTCCGACTATGTTTGCTACAGTTTCATCTTTAAGTGGTGTTAAAGGTATTGAAAAATCTATGACAAAAGATGCAGTAAAAAGCATATATGAAGAAAATGGCTTTACTTGTAAATAGGAAGGAATAGTTGTATGGCGTTAATTAAATGTAGTGAATGTGGTAAAGAGATAAGTGACAAAGCTAAAAAGTGTATTCATTGTGGTTGTCCTTTAAATGAAAAGAAAAAGGAAAGTAAAAAGAATAAAAATTCTAAAAATTTAAACAAATATATAATTATATCAGTATGTGCAGTTCTAGTTATCGGATTATGTGCTTTACTTTGTTTTTTACCCAAAAAAGAAAGTAATAAAAATAGTACAGAAGGTATAGAAGGTATAACAGTTCATGTTTTTTATAATGATGATTGTTCTCATTGTACAGAATTATTAAATTATCTTGGTAGTTTAACTACACCATTTAAATTAGAAAAACATAATACATCTTTAGAAGAAGAAAAGGCTCTTTTTGATAAAGTGTCAAAATATTTTGATAATGATTTAAATGCAGTACCGCTGATGGTTGTTAATGGTAGTTATGTCTTAGGATTTGTTGAAGATGAAGTAAAGCAAGTTATAGAAAAAGAGTATCAAGCTTATTCTTCAAATTCTTTAAAAGAAGAAGAAAAAGCCAATTTTAATTTAGTGGCCAAAATTAAGAATGGAAATGCTAAAACACCGGAAGTAGATAATAGAACACCAAAAGAAAAATTAATAGATTATCTAAAAGAACATTATGATGCAACTTGTACTGATAAAAAGTGTAGTTATACTTTTGAAGTTGCTGGTTTAGATGATACCTCTTATTATGAAATAAATTTTGATAGTAAAAAATATACATTACAAAATTATTCAAGTGGTGATTCTTATACTGAATATAATTATGGTAAAGATAAAGGTTATGCCAAAGATGTAACGACCCTTGCTTGGACTGTAACAACTGAGGTAAACGTTACTTTTGACGATGATAAAGGAGAATATAATTATACTTTTAAATCTTCAATGGATGGCCTTGATAATGTCGCTAAAATTATGGCTGGACAAGTTGATAGTTTAAGAAAAGATTTTAAAAATTGGTGTAATGATTTAGAAATAGATCCTAGTGATATTTAACTATTTTACTAAATAAAATAAAATTAAGGAGTGTGTTAGTTATGAAAAAAATGTTAAGTATATTATTAATTAGTATTTTATCTTTAAGTTTAATAGGTTGTGGAAATAATACTAAAAATACTAAAAAAGAAATTGAATTAAAAGAAGACTGGGAAGAGAAGTATGCCGAATATATTTCTGGTGATCATAGTTTGTTTACAGATCAAAAAGACTTTGAAGTGGCTTTTATAAAATTAGATGCTTTTGTTGAACCAATTATGGTTTTATTAGGACAAGGATCAGATGCCGAAGGAGATAGTCCAGATGGGGCTATTGGAACAGTTTATCTTGATGAAAATTCTGATTATAAATATAGTGCTGCAAGAGATAATGGTTTTGATTTAAAACTTTTATATAATATAGAAAATGAAAAATATGAGTGGGTATTTTATCGTGAATTAGAAGATAGCAAAATAGAAATTAAATTGATTGATTTATTTGTTGAAGATGCTTATGGTGATGGTGTTACGAAAAATTTCACAAAATCAGAATTTGAGAAAAAATACGTTCTTATAGATGATATAACTAAAGCAAAAGTTGAAGATATTTCTAAAGCTAAAGATATCGTTTATAATTTAGTTGAAGATAAAGAAGTAAATAAAGTAACTGATAAAATAAAAGAAGAAACAGATAAAAAGGTAGAAGAAGTAAAAGCAAAAATTAAAGAAGAAGAAAGCAAAGTAATTGCTGCAGGTGAATATACATTAAAATATGGTAGATATAAAAATTCTTTTGTTGATATTACTTTAAATACCGATAATACTTGTAGTTATAAAGATAGTGACTATAAAATAGATACAACTGATTGTACTTTTGAAACAAAAAAATATTCTGGTATGGAATTTGGGGAATATGTTTCAGGATATCATATAATATTCCATATAAGTGGTGAAAGTGATAAATATTTTTCAGTCTTTAAAAATAATGGCTTTGCCGATACTAGATCTGATGTAACATATATGGGATAATAAAAGAAAGTGGGTAAAAGATGAAAAAGAAATTATTAAGTTTATTATTAATTGGGGTTTTAATTATTAGTTTAACTGGTTGTGGTAGTGAAACTGCTAAAGATGGAACTACTAATAATAAGCCTACTATAAATGGTTTAGCATCCAAAGTTAAAGTTGGTGATTATGTTAACTATCAAGCTGAAAAAGGTAAAACATATACAGCTACTAAAGATAAAACTGGTTATGATAAAGACCAAACATTTGAAGTAACTGGTGAAGAAAAATGGAAAGTAATGAGCATTAATAATGATGGGACAATTGATTTAATTTTAGATGGTTATGCTAAAACTATAATTGATTCTGGTCTACGTTTTAAAGGCCAAATTGGTGTTGATAATTATAAAAGTGAATTAAACAATATAGCTCAAATATATGCTAATAGTAATTATGCCACATCAAGTAGAATCATTAGTAAAAAAGATTTAGAAAATATGTTAGATATAGATGCTACCGTAAAATATTTTTTAAAAACATATGATGCTGAGTCATCTTTATATACGAGAGATGAAAACATAGATACAAGTGGTTCAAAGGAAGATGTTTTAAATAGTATAAGTAAAACTTATTATAGTTCTATGACTGGTCATACTTATGGCGATACAATTAAATTAGATAATCAAGAAGTAACTTTTAATAGAAGTTATATAATGAATAATGGTTTAAATGATTGTATTACCGATGAAAATTATAAAAGTTTAATTAATAATAGTTGGGCTGTATGGCTTTATGGTGATGTTGAAACATTAATTGCTCATGATTTAAATTGGAATTCTGATTATATAGATTATGATTTACCTAGATTTAGTTATGATAGTAAATTAAATACTTATAAATATATAAGTGAAAATATTTATAAACTTTATTTAAAAGGTAGTGATGGTGCTTATACAAAAGGAGAAAGTTTTGAATATTCAGTTGATGGCAATATTAAACCAATTGTTACTTTAAAAGCAAATATAGAGTTATCTAGTGGAGAGGGAAGTGAATCAAGTCCATGGATATTAAAATAAATAGATTAAAAAAATTATGTAATATATTCCTTATAGGTATAGTAATGATAGCCTTAACTGGATGCGGTACTAATAACTTATCTAATGAAAAAACTAATAATACAAGTGTTGATACTAATGCAAATGATATACCAAAGGAAGAAAATGTTAATGATAATAATGTTACATTTACTGAAGGTACATATGTAGAAATAGATCCAGGTACTAAAGGAACAGAAGCTGAAGGATATAATTTAACTATAACTTTAGAAAATAATAAGGCATCTTATTATAATGAATATTGGGGAGCTCGTAAAACAGGTACCTATAAAATAGAAGGTAATAAAATAACTATTCATTATACTAAAAGTACTGGTGTGACTAGTTTGGGTGATCCTTATAATGATGCAATAGATGAAGAATATGTTGGCTATATCGAAAACAATAAAATTAATTTTGAATCAATGAAAGGTGCAATCGGCGTAGAAGAATATAAAAACATCTATGAATTAAAAGAAAGTTAGCAATATATAGATTGAAGGAGAGTGAGAAAAATGTATTGCAAAAAATATAATATGAAAAAGACAATATTAAGTATATTATTAGTTGGTATTTCAATTATTAGTTTAACTGGCTGTGGAAGTAAAGATTCTAAAGGTGGCTCTACTAATAATGGTGCTTTATATCCTGTTCAAACTGGAGCAACTTGGGGTTATGTTAATGCCAAAGGAAAAATAGTAATAGAATCACAATATGATACAGCTTATGGCTTTTATGAAGGGCTAGCAGCAGTTGTTAAAGACAATAAAATGGGTTATATCAATAATAAAGGTGAATATGTTATTGAACCACAATTTGAATTACCACCAGAAAAAAGAACTTATGATTCATTTTATAGAAGTAATTTTGTTGATGGTATTGCAGCAGTTTTAACGGGTAGTATTAATGAATGCATATACATCGATAAAACAGGAAAGAATATTTTTGATAAAACTTTCTATCAATGTGGTAGCTTTGATAATGGTGTTGCTCGTGTCATGCCTGAATATGGAGAAACAATTTATATAGATAAAAATGGTAATGAAGTAGAAAAACCTGAAGAAGAAGATCTTTTCGATGTTGAAGCATCTTATAAATGGATAGGTAATGAAGAAAAATATTTCTTTGTTGATAAAGAAACACATGAACAAGTCTTCGGCGATAAGATGTATGATTATGTATATGATTTTAACAAATTAGGATATGCCAAAGTTAGAACAAAGGATGAAGGCGAAGGCGTTATTGATACAAACGGAAATTATGTTTTTAAACTTGGAGAATATGATAATTATGAATTTGATTTAGATAATCCAAAAATTATATTTATTATGAAGAATAGTAGTGAAGGTTATCTTTTAACCGGATTGTATGATCTTGAAAGTAAAAAAGTAATAGTGGAACCTAAATATTCTAATTATTATGTTTATGATGATGTTTATCTTTTTAAAGAAGGTAAAGAAGTGGTCATTACTAAAAAAGATGGCACTATAATAGGGGATTTTAGTTTATAGGAAGGAATTTGAATTTATGAAAAAATTATTTAGTATATTATTAATTGGGGTTTTATCTTTAACTTTAATGGGGTGTGGTAGTAATGGTGGAAATAATTCAAAATTTGAGTTTACGGAAGCCATGATTGAACAAAGAAATCATACTATTGGCCTTTTAGGAAGCCATACAGTTGGTGAATATTTAGACTATTGTGTTTTAGACCAAAAATGGAGTGAAGATGATAGTTATATTGCTACTGATGGTAGTGGCGCTATAATATTAACTGGTAAAGATAAAAAAACAGGAAATGATATAGAAGTTAGATGGTATAAGAAATTAACTTGTGGTGGTTGCTTATCAAATGTTTTCAAATTTAAAAATGGTGATGAAGAAGGCGGCTACCAACAATATTTAAGTTATCTTGCTAGTTATAAAGAAGACCTTTTAAATGAAGAATAATAAAAGTAAAATATTAACAATTTTATTGTTAGCAATTATTACTTTAAGTATGACAGGTTGTGGTAAAACATTAGAAAAGGATAATGATAATGCTTCTAAAAACATTTTAGGCATTTGGCATTTAAATACTAATATTAGAGCTAATAATGATAATTATACCAATCTTAATTCTTTGTTTGGGACTTGTCTAAAAGATAGTGATAATTCTTTAACAATTAATGATGATAATACTTTTAAATTAAATATTGGTTGTTACTATAATTTAAGCGGTAAATATAAATATGAAAATAATACTATTAGTTTTTATGATACCACTGATACAAATATTAAAAATACTGATGATATAGAAAAAAATTTAGAGATAAAATTAATTAATTACAAAGATAAATATTTAATGCAAATGTATTTATATGATTTTGAAGATGCCAAAGTTTATATTTTCTTTGAACAAACAAAAGATAATAGTTATGGAAGTAGTGATGTTCCAATTATTGAATTTGATAATGATGATAACCAAATAGTAAATGAAAATAATAAAAGTATTTCTGTTGGTGATTTTAAATTATCATTTGGAAAATATGAAATGTGGCAAGATAATGGAACATCTAGAGATTTGATTAGTACAATAGAATTAAAAGAAAATGGCGAATTTGAACTTACTTTAACTAAAGATAATAGTAAAATAAGTGGAACATATAAAGAATGTGATTTAGAAAGTTATGGTGGTTCAATTAATCATTGTTTATGCTTATATCAAGGCGATAAAAAGTATGCTAATTATAATGTAAATAATGATAATGAATTAAGTAATCAAACTACTGTTTCAAAATATATTGGTTAAATGTTCTAATAAGTTTATTATGTTGTATTTTTGCAATTTCATTTTGTTTTTGCAAAAATACAACATATGCCATTTTGCAAGAATTGCTCTTGCAAGATTACTACAATTATAGTATAATGAAAAAGCAATGGACCTCTAGCTCAGTTGGTTAGAGCATCCGGCTCATAACCGGGCGGTCGTAGGTTCGAGTCCTACGAGGTCCAC
>CANQDM010000033.1 GCA_947591505.1 uncultured Bacilli bacterium
AAACATCATTAAGTAGTCCTTCAAAACTCATTAAGACATAAGGGTGAGCATCATAACAAGCTGTACAATAAGCTCCTCCCCTTTTACCAGCATTATTACATGAATCTATCCATCTATTAGTAAAAGCAAGAGATAAATCTTTAACATAATTTTCCCCTAAAGGTTTAGTTATTTCTAAAACTAAATCTTTAGCTTCTTCATAAGTATATTTTTTATCATCTTTAATATCTATTTCGGCATAAGTATCATATAAATGCATTTCATCTATTTTTAATAATTTCTTTTTTAAATGCCAATATTTATATAAACTAGGTAAATGTTTATGAATTGATGTAATTAAATTATAATATACTTTACTATCAATTTCATCATGGAAAAGTGATGCTTCTAAACTATTTTTATATTTACGAAGGCGAGCACTAGTTACATTCTTTTCTACTTCATTTTTTAAAATAACCGCAAGAGTATTTTTATATTGGGCAAAAGTTTTATATAAAGATGCAAAAGCCTCTTTTCTTACATTTCTATCATTATGTCTTATATATATTGCATAATTACTTTCGGTAAGTTCTACCTCTTTACCCTCAACCATAATACTATCAAAAGTAAAATCACTATCAGTTAAAGTACCCATTATTTCATCTGGAGCACTCATTAAATTGGCATAATTACTTAAAGCATTTTCCACATCTTTACTCAAAATATGTTCTTTAGCCCTGTATATTTGTTTTAAATTACGTTTAAATTCTTGTAATTCTTTTTTTTCATTTAAATATTTTTCCACAACTTTATAATCAGTTTCCAAAAGCTCTGGTACAATAAATGAGGTAGTTTCTAAATATTTAGTATATAAATTTTTAGCCAGCCCAAATAATTCTTGATATTTAGTATCTTTAGTATCAGCATCATTATTGATATGAGCATAAATAAATATCTTCTCTATTTCTCTTGATAAATTTATATCAAATGTTAATAATTCATATAAACTATCTGCGCTATCTAAAATATGTCCGACATATTTAGCATACTTTGGTAATTCTTTTTCTGTTTTTTTAATTTCTTTTAAACACTCTTCATCACTATTAAATAAATCTTTAGTATTCCATTTATATATATCTTTAAAATCTTTTCTTGTCTTTGCCATACATTTACCTTTCTCTTACAAAGTTAAGGTTCTAGTTATCTAGAACCTTATACTTTTATTTTTCTTCAAATGTAGCTTCTTCTACGCCATCTTTTTTAGATTTTTCTTCAGTTGTAGTTTCAGCTTCACTATTATTATTTGGATTTGCATTTTGATATACTTTAGCTGCTAAATCCATAGCCACTTTAGATAATTCTTCAGTTTTTTCTTTAATTTTATCTGTATCTTTTCCATCTAATTCACTCTTTAATTCTTTAATTAGATCTTCAGCCTTTTCTTTATCTTTAGAATCAACTTTATCACCTAAATCTTCAAGAGCTTTTTCAGTTTGGAAAATCATTGAATCAGCATTATTTCTAACTTCTGCTTCTTCTTTACGTTTTTCATCTGCTTCTTTATTAGCTTCTGCTTCTTTAACCATCTTATCGATTTCATCATCAGAAAGGTTAGTACTTGATGTAATAGTGATTGATTGTTCTTTACCTGTACCTAAATCTTTAGCTTTAACATTAACGATACCATTAGCATCGATATCAAAGGTAACTTCAATTTGTGGTATTCCTCTTTTTGCAGGTGGAATATTAGTTAGTTGGAAGTTTCCTAAAGTTTTATTGTCATAAGCCATTGGTCTTTCACCTTGAAGTACGTGTATATCAACAGCCGGTTGATTATCAGCCGCAGTACTAAATACTTGACTCTTACTTGTTGGAATAGTTGTATTTCTTGGAATTAAAACAGTCATAACATTACCAAGGGTTTCAATACCTAATGATAAAGGTGTTACATCTAAAAGAACTATATCGTCAACTTCACCAGTTAAAACACCACCTTGAATAGCTGCACCCATGGCAACAACTTCATCAGGGTTAACACCTTTATTTGGTTCTTGACCTAATTCTTTTTTAACTAATTCTTGAATGTATGGTATACGAGTTGAACCACCAACTAAGATTACTTTATCAATGTCTTTATTTGTTAATTTAGCATCTTTAAGTGCTTTTCTTACTGGTTCAAGAGTTGAATCAAATAAATCACGACATAAATCTTCAAATTTAGCTTTTGTAAGGCTCATTTCCATATGTAATGGTCCTTCATCACTTTGAGCTACAAATGGAAGACTTATTTGGGCAGTTGTCATACCAGATAAATCTTTTTTAGCTTTTTCTGAAGCATCTTTAATTCTTTGCATTGCCATTTTATCTTTAGATAAATCAACGCCATGTTCTTTCTTAAATTCTGAAACTAAATAATCACTAATTCTTGCATCAAAGTCATCACCACCAAGACGATTATTACCACTTGTTGCTTTAACTTCAAAGACACCATCACCTAACTCAAGGATAGATACATCAAATGTACCACCGCCTAGGTCATATACTAAGATAGTTTGTAACTTATCTTGTTTATCTAGTCCATATGCTAGGGCTGCCGCAGTTGGTTCATTAATAATTCTTTCAACTTCTAAGCCAGCTATTTTACCAGCATTTTTAGTTGCTTGTCTTTCTGCATCATTAAAGTATGCTGGAACTGTTATAACAGCTTTAGTAACTTTTTCACCTAAATAAGCCTCTGCATCACTTTTAAGTTTAGCTAAGATTTTGGCACTAATTTCTTCTGGTGTATATTTCTTATCATTAGCCTCTACTTTTTCACTAGTTCCCATTTTTCTTTTAATTGAAGAAATAGTATTTTTAACATTAGTAACTGCTTGTCTTTTGGCAGTTTCACCAACTAATTCTTCATCGCCTTTAAAGGCTACTACAGAAGGAGTTGTTCTATTTCCTTCACTATTAGGAATAACTTTTGGTTCGCCACCTTCAAGGACAGCAACACAACTATTAGTTGTTCCTAAATCGATACCTATAATTTTACTCATAATTAATCATTTCCTTTCTTTTTTTAGAGTATTATTATTCACTAACTTTAACCATTGCTGGTCTTATTACTTTATCATTAAATTTGTATCCTTTTTGTAAAACATCAATGACTATACCTGATTCTTTTCCTTCTACTTTTTCCGTTAATACAGCTTCCATAAAAGTTGGATCAAATGCTTCATCTTGACATTTTATCTCACTTAACCCCTTATTTTCTAACTTAGTACGGAATTCACTATATATTAATTTAAATCCGCTTAAGAATTTAGATAATTCATCTTCTAAATTATCATCATCCTGGGAAATAGCTCTTTCAAAATTATCCAAGGTGCTTAATAATTCTTTTATTATTCCTTCTCCTTCATATTTATACATTTTAGCTATTTCTTCATCATATCTTTTACGCATATTCTGCATTTCGGCAGATATTCTAAGTAATTTATCATTTAAATCTCTTTTTTCTTCTTGTAATTTTTCAATTTCTTTATTTTTCTTTTCTTTCTTTGGATGTTTTTCTTCCTTTACAACTTCATCCAAAGTTTCAATTTTTTCTTCACTATTTTCTTTCATCTTTTCCCTCGATCTTATCTACCATATAATTAAGTAGTGATACAACTCTTTCATATTCCATTCTCTTAGGACCAATTATCGCAATTGTTCCTTCTTCGCCACCAGATTTATATTTCTTCTTTATAACGGTAACATTATCATCAAAATTAGAATCTTTACCAATATAGATTTGTAAGTTTTCGCCACCATCTATATTACTAACCATTTCTTTAAATGAATCATCTTCTAGTTTTGATGCTATTCTTTTAATATCTTCCGTTGTTTCATATTCTGGTTCTTTTAAAAGATTAACTCTTCCGGATACATGCATATTAGTATTATGTTTTATAAAATCATTAAATGCATCATAGAAAATATTATAAACTGTTTCATAATCTTTAATTCTTTTCGCAATAATTGGTTTTATTTCTAGTTCCAATTTTTCCGCTACTTTGTTAATAGGAGTACCCACTAACATCTTATTGATCATTTCACTAGTTTTAACTATTTCTTCTACATTAGTATTAGTATCAAGAACAAATTGCTTATTTTCCACTATTCCTTTATCAGTACAAACAACCGCAATTATTCTTCTTTCATCCAAAGCGATAACATTTATTTGCTTAAGCAAATTATCGTTACTACTCTTACCTAATACAATTGATGTATAGTTAGTTAAATCACTAATAATTTCTAGACACTTACTAACTGCATCACTAACTTGTAAGTCATTATTAGAGAATATTGTTTGCAACTTTAACATATCTTCCCCAGTTAAATCTTTTGGTTCCATTAAATTTTCAACATAATAACGATATCCAAGTTCACTTGGAACTCGACCACTAGAAATATGATTCTTTTCAATGTAACCCATATTTTCTAAGGCTACCATTTCATTTCTAATCGTGGCACTTGAGCATTTTAACTTCTTACATAAAGAATTACTACCAACTGGTTTAATTGTTTTAACATAAGTTTCAACAATTTCTTTTAATAATGCTTTTTTCCTTTCATCCATAATCATGGCATCACCACCAAATTAGCACTCGATAAATTCAAATGCTAATTACATTATAATATTATGCTTAGCACTTGTCAATATATGAGTGCTAATTTTTAAAAAATTTACATTTTATGTAGAATAAAAAGTTAAATTCTCGAAAGAAAGAAATAAGAGAATTTAGTTATGGAAAAGATAATAATCTGATTATGCCGAGAAAACTTTTGACAAATTAATATTTTTATATACCTTTATATCGTTTAATCATTTATAATTTCATTTTTGAAATTGAAAATGATTAAAACGATTAGTGATTATTTATATAAATATTCATTTGTCAAAAGGAAATTGGAATAAAAAGATTATTATCTATTGTATAATAAACTTCGTTTCATTTGTCAGAAAGGAGTTTATTTTTATTATGAAACAAAAACATCTTTCACTTGATGAAAGAGAAATTATTGAAGAAATGTTAAAAAATAATTTTAATTTAACTCAAATTGGTGAAAAAATTGGAAAACATCGTACTACTATTTCTAAAGAAATATTAAATCATCGTTTTAAAAAAGATTATTTTCAATATAATACTTATTTTGCTAATTGTATTCATACTGATAATTGTGAAAACGCTGGTACAAAATGGTGTAAACATTCTTGCAAAAATTATAAAGAAAAGGAATGCATTTTATTAAATAATCCACCTTATGTTTGCAATGGTTGTTCTAAAAAAATTGGCTGTAGATTATCAAAATATTATTATCGTGCTAAAGATGCTAATAATGAATATTTATCTTTTCGCTCTGAATCTAGACAAGGAATTAGATTATCTAAAGATGAAATATATGAAATTAATAATATTATTACACCTTTAATTAAAGATAAAAATCAAAGTATTAATCATGTTTTTATTAATCATCCTGATTTACTTTATTTTTCTAAAACTACTTTTTATACCTATGCTAACAATAATGTCTTTTCTTTTAGAAATATTGATCTTCCAAGAAAAGTTAAATACAAACCGAGAAAAGATAATGAAAAAAGAAGATCTAGGGCTGAAGCTATGATTAGAATGGGCAGAACTTACAAAGATTTTTTAGATTATATTTCTTTACATCCTGAAGCTTCTATTGTTGAAATGGATACTGTTGAAGGTGTAAAAGGTGGTAAGGTTTTTCTTACTCTCCTATTTAGACAATATAATTTTATGCTTATTTTTGTTATGAATCATCAAACTATGGAAGAAGTTGAAAAAGTATTTGTTAACATTAGAAAAACAATTGGTAATGATGAGTTTAAAAGAATATTTGAAGTTATTTTAACTGATAACGGAAAAGAGTTTTTCAATCCTATTAGTATTGAAACTGATTATACTACTGGTGAAATTTTATCTCATGTCTTTTATTGTGATCCTTCTGCTTCTTATCAAAAAGGTTGCATTGAAAGGAATCACGAATATATTAGATATGTTTTACCTAAAAAGTCGTCTTTTAATAATTTAACTCAAGATGATTGTGATCTTCTTGCTTCTCATATTAATTCTACTTATCGAGTTATTTTAAATAATAAAACACCTTATGAAGTTGTTCAATCTTTAATCAGTATTGATATTATTGACAAGTTTAATATTTCTTATATCAAACCTGATGATGTTAATTTATCTCCATCTCTTTTAAAGAAAGGCAAGAAATAATATGGTTGATGAAGAAATTTTATTTTTATTTGATATAAAAACATACTCAAAGGAGTTATTTGAGTATGTCCAACATCTCTCTATTAATGATGAGATTTTAAATGAAATATTAGTCTATTTAGAAGCTTCTACTTCTGAAATAGATAATATTTATCACTATATTTTAGAATTACAATCTAAAATAAGTTTATTAGAACAAAACATATAATTTTGTTCATATTTTTAATGACAAATGAAACGAACATCGCTTAAATTTTCATTTATCAATGGCGAGAATTTAGTTTCAAAATTTTTAAAAATTTTCTTTTTCGCCACTTTTTGTCGTGGATTAAAAAACTTAATTTCTCTGCTCATGTTTATTAGATTACTATATTTTACATTATTTTTCAATTCAAAATTTTATAAGTTCCTTATTTTTGAGTGCATTTACTTCTTTAATCCTTTGTTTTTTACATTACGAGAATTCAAATTTTCATTTAACGAAAATTCTATTGTTTTATTTTAATTGCAATGCTATACTAGTTAGTCAAGAAAGAGGTAATTACATGTCAAAAGAGCAAAATGTCATTAATTACTATGTAATATGTAATAGATTAAAAAATGTTATTAGAACAGGGTGGACAAGTTGGCATGTTCAAAGAGAAAGAATTGAAAGTATTGCTGAGCATATTTTTGGGGTGCAAATGTTAGCTATTGCGATGAAATCAGAGTATCAATATGATATAGATATTATGAAAGTAATATTTATGCTTGCTATTCATGAACTTGGTGAAACTATTATTGGTGATTTAACGCAATTTCAAATAGGAAATGAAGAAAAAGAAAAAATAGAACATGAAGCAGTGCATAGAATATTAAATGGCTTATTAGATGGTAAGCAAATTGAAGAATTATTTTTAGAATTTGATGCTCATAATACAAAAGAAGCAATGTTTGCTTACCAATGTGACAAATTAGAATGTGATTTACAAAGTAAACTATATGATGAAGAGGATTGTGTTGATTTAAATAAGCAAGAAGGTAATAATATAATAAACGATTCAAGAGTTAGTAGTTTGCTTAATAGAGGTGCTTCTTGGTCAACTATGTGGCTTAAATTTAGTCAACAAGCATATCCTTATGATAAAAATTTTATGGCAGTTTCAAATTATGCAATTAATAATGATTTAGGTCAAAAAAAGATAAGAGTAAAATAAGTTTATTGTGTTATAGTGAAATATTAATCTTCCTAGGAAATTCCTTTTGTGAAAATTAGGAAAAAATTTACATGAAAATATAAAAAAACATAAAAAATATGATATATTATTAATGATACCTTTATTAGGAGGTTTTAATATGTTAGAAATTAAAAATATTAAAAAAGAATATAATACTGATGGCTTTAAGCAAAAAGCTTTAGATAATGTCAGTGTTAATTTTCGTGAATGTGAATTTGCTAGTATCTTAGGTCCATCTGGCAGTGGTAAAACAACTTTTTTAAATATAATTGGTGGCCTAGACCATTATGATTCTGGTGATTTAATTATTAATGGCATAAGTACTAAAAGGTTTAAAAATGCTGATTGGGATAGTTATCGTAATCATCGCATTGGTTTTGTTTTCCAAAGTTATAATTTAATTGGTCATCAAACTGTTTTATCAAATGTTAAACTTGCTTTAACTTTATCAGGTATATCTAAAAGTGAAGCAACGGAAAGAGCCAAAAAAGCCTTAAAGGAAGTGGGGCTTGAAAATCATATAAATAAAAGACCTAATCAACTTTCTGGCGGTCAAATGCAAAGAGTAGCAATCGCAAGAGCTTTAGTTAATAATCCAGATATCATTTTAGCCGATGAACCAACAGGTGCCTTAGATAGTGAAACAAGTATTCAAATCATGAATGTTTTAAAAAAGATATCTAAAAATAAATTAGTAATTATGGTTACGCATAATCCTGAACTTGCAAATAAATACTCTAATCGAATTATTAACTTAAAAGATGGTAAAATTATATCTGATTCTAATCCTTATAAAGAGAAAGATAAAAATAATGAAGAAGATAAATCAAAACAAAATAAAACTAAAATGAAATTTTTAACAGCTTTAAGTTTATCTTTTAATAACTTAATGACTAAAAAAGCCAGAACAATTTTAGTAGCTCTAGCAGGTTCAATTGGTATTATTGGCATTGCTTTAATTATGTCTGTATCTACCGGTTTTCAAAATTATGTCGATTCCATTCAAGAAGAAACGATGACTTCTTATCCTTTATCTATAATGCAAGAGACGGGTGACTTAACAAGTGCTCTATTATCAATGCAATCAAATAATGATAATGTAAGTGGTAAAAAGATAGTGGAACAACAAACTATTACAAATATGTTATCAAGTATTAGTACTAATGATTTAAAAAGTTTTAAAAAATATTTAAATGATAATTATAGCAAAGTAGATAAGGATATTGTTAATTTAAAATATACTTATAGTATTAGCCCTAATATTTATACTATTGATGTTACAAAAGAAATTGTTAAATTAAATCCAAGTAGTTTATTTACATCTTTGATGGGTTCAAGTACCATGATGAGTGCCTCTCCATTCTCATCTGTTTATTCAGAAATGGTTGATAATACCGAAGAAATAGAAAAACAATATGAGGTTTTAGCAGGTAAATATCCAGACAATTATGATGAGGCTATTATAGTTTTATCTAGTAAAAATGAAATATCTGATTTATTAGTTTATTCCCTAGGTTTAAGAGATAACGAAGAGTTAACGGAAATGGTAACTAATATTATGAATGGTGAAGGAACAGATATTCATAATGACCCATTAACATTTACTTATGACGATTTAATGAATGTTGATTTAAGAGTAGTAATGCCAAGTGATTTATATAAATACAATTCAAAATATGGTATTTATGAAGATATGAGTGAAAATAAAGAGTCATTAAAAACAATTTATAATAATGCTTTAAAATTAAAAATTGTTGGAATAGTAGCTCCGAAAAATGGTGGTATGACATCTCTTGCATTAAGTCCAGGTATTAACTATACTTCTGATTTAACTAAATACATAATTGATTATGCTAAGGATCAAGATATAGTTAAAAAACAATTAAAAGACGAAGAAACAGATGTTTTCTCTGGTAAAAAATTTAGTGATAAAAATAATAATAAATTAAATTTTGATTTTAGTGATTTTATTGATATTGATAAAAATAAATTACAAAGTGCTTTTAATATCAACATTGATGAAAATAAAATCCAAAAAGAAACAGAACAATATATGCAAGATATATCTAAATCTATCACTACTGATACAGCACCTGCAACTAAATTATTTACAGATAATTTAAATGAATTTGCTAGTGGTATAATTGCTACTCTTAATAGTGATGCCACAGTAAATGATATAGATACAATAGTAAATAATTATTTAAATAGTGATGCTGTTAATGAAAAACTAACGCAAATGGAAAGTAGTTATGTAATTCCTAAAGATACATTTAAAACTACTTATACAGGAATACTTAAAGGATTATTATATGCATATATTCCTACTATGAATATTCCAGGTGATAAAAGTGTTATTATAAATCAATATTTGCAGGATGCAGCAATTCTAGCTACTGAAGGTAAAATGGGTAGTGCAATGACGGAAGCTTTAATGCAAAAAACTATTTTAACTAAAGTGGGCGAACTTACTGGTAATATTTCTGGTTCTATTGCAAGTGCCTTTAATGTTGATCAATCGAAAATAGCATCTGCATTTAAATTAAAATATACTCAAGAAGAACTTACCAGAATAATATCTGCGATGATGACTAGTAGTGAAGCAAGTGCTAAAACTAATTTAATATCTTTAGGTTATCAAGATATTGATGATCCAACCAGAATATCTTTCTATTTTAATGATTTTGATAGTAAAGAGCATTTCTTGGATTTCTTAGATGATTATAATAAAAGTGTTGATGAAGAAAAAGAAATTAAATATACGGATACTACTGGTATCTTAATGGATTCAGTTAAAACAATTGTTAATGCTGTAAGTTATGTTTTAATTGCTTTTGTATCAATTTCCCTAGTCGTATCAAGTATTATGATTGGTGTTATTACCTACATTTCAGTTTACGAAAGAACCAAAGAAATTGGTATTTTAAGAGCAATCGGTGCCTCAAAGCGAAATGTTTCATCTATCTTTAATGCCGAAACATTTATTATTGGTCTTCTTTCTGGTTTACTTGGTATTGGTATTTCATACTCATTAATCCCAATTATTAATGCTATCTTACATCACTTTACTGGTGATATTCCTCTTTCAGCATCTCTTGCAATTAGTAGAGCATTAATACTTGTTATATTAAGTATAATATTAACTTTAATTGGTGGCTTAATACCAGCTAGAGCAGCATCTAAAAAAGATCCGGTTGAATCTTTAAGAACTGAATAAGAACTTCAAAACGAAGTTCTTTTATTTACCAAATTTATATACATTTATGGAAGGACTATTAAATAGTCTAAAATTAAATTTATGATATCCTAAACCATTTACTATATATAATTTACTATTATTATCAGTATAATTACCATTTACATATTTTTTAGATCCATCTTTTTTAATAATGCCACCATAAAAAGGAATATTTATAATACCACCTAGAGAATGACCACTTAATACACAATTTATATTATAATTACTTATTTTTTTAAAATTATCTGGTTGATGAGTAATAGCTAAAGTATATTTAGCATCTACATCTGTTTGTAATAGTTCTTCTACTTTTGAAGTATCTGATAATCCCATTATTCTAATTGGATTTTCATCTTTATAAAATAATAATTTACTTTCATTATCTAAAAGAATAAAATCACTTTCATATAATATATCTTTATATTCTTCTAAATATTTTTGATCATTATCGCCAATAACAGCATATTTATATAAACTAGCACTCATCTTTTTTAAAGTATCTTTTAATTTCTTATAATCATTATCTTGGTATTTAACTCCTTCTTTTAATAAATCACCACTAAAAATAATTATATCAGCATCTTCATTATTTACTTTTTTCTCTAACTTATCTAATATTTTAACATCTTTAGGTTCATATAATAAATCAGAAAAATGCACAATTTTAAGTTCTTTAAAAGATTCAGGAACATTACTACTAGGTAAATTATAATAATTAACTTTTAAATTATTTACTTCAATAAACCGACCATATAAAAATGTTAAAATTAAAAGTAAAACAATAATAACTAAAAATTTTTTCATAACAATCCTCCTATAAAAATTAATAAAATACATATTAAATTATGAAGAGAATGAAAAAATATATTTATCCATATATTATTAGAATCAGCATACATTTTAGCAAAAGCACAACCTAAAGCCCCATAAGGTATTATATATAATAATTGGATTAAATCATTACCAATACTTAACATATGTAGACTACCAAATATTAAGCCAGATAATATAACATATATAGTAGTATGTTTAAAAGCATCTTTTAAATATACTCTAGTTAATAATTCTTCCACAATTGGAGCAATAGCAATCATTGATATTAAAGAATAAATAGGAAGAGTTTTTAATATCTCTCTATTACCAGCTTCATTAATAGGCATACTAATAAATGAACTAATAATTAAGTTACTAATTACCATAACAGCAAGACCAATAATCCAATATATAAAATATTTATTAATATATTCTCGCCAATTTTTTTTAAAATCACTAAAATCAGGAATAATAATTTTTCTAAAAATAAATAAAAATATAATCAAAGTAATTAAATCAATTAGTAAATAACTAAGATTAGCAATATAAAAATTATTACTATTTAATAATTTATTAAAAATAGCTCCTAAAGTTATAGCAAGTCCTAAATATAATAATAAAATTAAAAATTGTTTAGTTATTAAATTAATCTTACGACTTAATTCATCTAGAACTTTCATTTATTATCACCAATTTAAATATATCACAAGTTAAAGATATAAGCAATTTATCTCAGATTGTTACAATTCACAGCTGGTAAATTCAAAAAGTAGAAATATTTAAGATAAAAATGTAGAGAAATCTATATTTTTA
>CANQDM010000034.1 GCA_947591505.1 uncultured Bacilli bacterium
GGTTGCTAATAGCCTACTTGAAGCAACTATTGATGGAGCTAAAAATGCTATTGTCAATGTAACTGGTGGGGCAAATCTTACTTTATTTGAAATAGAAGATGCTGTTGAAACAGTTAGAGAAGCTGCTAAAGGCGATGTTAATATTATCTTTGGTGCTATTAAAAATGATAATTTAACTGATGAAGTTATTGTTACTGTAATAGCTACCGGTTTTGATGAAGATAGTACAGAAGAATTGTATGATCAAGGAGAGGCCCCAAAAAGAAGAACTGTGCCAACTGATGATGATATCGAAATTCCACCTTTCTTAAGAAATAACGATTTATTCTAAAATACGACATTTATTGCCGTATTTTTTTTATATAATAATCTAGGTGATAATATGACTATTTACCTAGATTTATTATTTATCTTAAATTTTATATATGATTTATTATTACTATTAACAGTGAGTGTTACTTTAAAAAGAAATACTAAATTTAAAAGAATTTTATTAGGTTCTTTCTTTGGGGCAATATCCACTTTTATTATTTTAATACCTATAAATAAATATATATTATTAATTTTAAAAATACTATCTAGTGTAATTATGTTAATAATTACTTATAGTTTTAAAAATGTAAAATACTTTTTTAATAATTTATTATATCTTTATATGACTAGTGTTATTTTAGCAGGTTTTCTTTACTTTTTAAAACTAGAGTTTAATAACTTATCTTATTTAATTAGTTTATCTATTGCCCCTTTAATTTTGTATTTATATATAAATGAACAAAAGAAATTAAAAGAAATAGTTAATTATTATAAAAAAGTAATTGTAACTTTTAAAAATAATAAAACACTATCTTTAAATGGTTTTATTGATTCAGGAAATAAATTAAAAGATCCTATAACCGGTAAATATATCATTTTAATAAATAAAAAAACTTTAAAAGGCATATATAATATAAGAAGTCCTATGTATGTACCTATCAAAACCATTAATAAGAAAAGTTTACTTCCTTGTATATCTATTAAAAATATAATTATTAATGATAAAACTTATAATAATTATTTACTCGGAATATCTGATACATTTAATGGTTTTGATAATATTAATTGTTTACTTAATTATCATTTATTGGAGGATTGATATGTTTAAAAAAATATTATTATTATTAAAAAAGAAGTACCATGAATGTTTCTTTGTTGGGGCCACTGATAAATTACCACCACCACTATCGAAAGAAAAAGAGCTAGAGTACTTAATTAAAGCTCATCAGGGTGATATTGAAGCAAGAAATATTTTAATTGAGCATAATCTTCGTCTAGTAGTATTTCTAGCTAAAAAATATGAAAATACTGGCTTTGATATTGAAGATTTAGTATCTATTGGATCTATTGGTTTAATTAAAGGCATCAATACTTATAAGATAGATAAAAACATTAAACTAGCTACTTATGCATCAAGATGTATTGCTAATGAAATACTGATGTTTTTAAGAAAGAATAAAAAGAAAAAAGTAGAAATTAGTTTAGAAGAAACACTTAATTATGATGCTGAAGGTAATGAACTAAGACTTGAAGATATTTTAGGTACCGATGATGATGAAGTACCAAAAGAATTAGAAAAAACGATGGATAAAGAAACATTAAAAAGAGAAATAGATATTCTAGATGAAAGAGAAAAAGAAATTATGACTTTAAGATATGGCCTTAATAATACCGAAGAATATACTCAAAAAGAAGTAGCCGAAATGCTAGGTATATCCCAATCTTATATTTCAAGAATCGAAAAGAAAATAGTAAAAAAATTACAAAATATTATGAAAATATAATATGTAAATGTATAGGAAATGTGTATTCATATTATCTAGTATAAGTTAATAGATGCTTACGAATTAATAGAAAACCTATTAATCCGCAGGCGTCTTTTTATGTCTAAAATGCATATAATGTATAATAGAATCTCAATAACTAATAACAAAATATTGTTCCTTTTCTTGTAATAATGATACGATTTTATTTCTGGTATTTTTATTTAATACTTTACCATATATTTTATTCCTTAATAATTTGTGTTTTGTCAAACTGATGCCATAAAATCATTTATCTTTTCTACAAACAATAACGCACATTGATGGATTAAATTCAGATATTTTTTTTGATATCCATTTTCTTTTAATATTTAAATCATTAATTAATAATTCTTGTTCAAATGTATTCCAATTAACAATATTACAAGATGTATTTGGTTGGTACAATAAAGAAAGTAAAAAAGGAAGAAATATAGACAATCTAGTAAATGTTTGTTATAATTTTTAGTAGAAGGAAGAGATGAATAATGTTAGAAAATAAGACAATTTTAATTACAGGCGGATCTGGTTCTTTTGGTAAAGCATTTACTGAAAAAGTACTAAGAGATTGCAATCCCAAAAAAATAATTATATATTCTAGAGATGAATACAAACAATTTAAAATGAAAGAATTATTTATTGAAAAATTTGGTAAGGAGAAAGCCTCAAAGCTAAGATTTTTTATTGGTGATGTAAGAGATTTACCTAGATTACAATTGGCACTAAAAGATGTTGATTACGTCGTTCATGCTGCCGCTTTAAAACAAGTACCAGCTTGTGAGTATAATCCAGCAGAGGCTATAAAAACAAATATTGGCGGTGCTCAAAATGTTATAGATGCTTGTTTGAATAGTAACGTAAAAAAAGTAGTTGCTTTATCAACAGATAAAGCAGTAAATCCAATTAACTTATATGGCGGTACTAAACTTGTATCAGATAAATTATTTATATCTGCAAATGCATACTGTGGTAGTAGAGATTTGTCATTTTCAATTGTTAGATATGGTAATGTAGCCGGAAGTAGAGGCTCTGTAATACCTTTCTTCCAAAATTTAATAGAACAAGGTGTTGAAAATTTACCAATAACAGATGTTAATATGACACGTTTTTGGATGATATTGGATAAAGCAGTAAATTTAGTTTTATTAACTTTGGAAAAAAGTCGTGGTGGAGAAACATTCGTTTACAAAAATCCTTCATTTAATATAGTAGATTTGGCTGCTGCAATGGCACCAGATAAAAAAATCGATGTTGTAGGAATACGTGAGGGAGAAAAAATACATGAATGTATGATAACTACAAGCGATTCTTATAATACATATGATTATGGTGATTATTATGTTATATATCCCAATTTTGAATGGTATTCATTTGATAAACATTTCATAGAGGGTGGTAAAAAAGTACAACCTCAATTTGAGTATACTTCTGGCAATAATGCTGATTTTTTAAGCGTTGAAGATTTAAAAAATGAAATTAGCAAAATGAAAATAGAATATTAGGTGAACAAAAAATGATTGGATGCATTATACAAGCGAGAACTACTTCAACAAGGTTACCTAATAAAGTTTTAAAACATTTGCCATATAATAGCGAAACAACTGTTTTAGAACAAGTTGTTAAAAGGGTAAAAGCTTCTAAATTGATTGATTTAGTTATTATTGCAACTACTGAAAATGCTACAGATGATCCTATTGTACAATTGTGCAATGAAAATAACATTTTAGTTTTTAGGGGTAATGAGGATAATGTGCTTTCTAGATATTATGGTGCAGCTAAAATGTATAATTTGAAAACAATCATAAGAATAACTAGTGATTGTCCTTGCATAGATTCAAATATAATTGATTTAATGATTAAAAAATTTGAAGATGAAAAATATGACTATCTATCAAATGTTGGAAATAGAACTTTCCCACATGGCCTTGATGTAGAAATATTTACATTTGATGCTTTAGAGGAAGCATATAAAAAAGCTACTAAGCAAATTGAATTTGAGCATGTAACTCAATATATATGTAATACACATAAAGATGATTTTAAAATAGGTAATTATCAAAATGCTACAGATTTATCCAATATTAGGATTACGCTTGATACGGAAAAAGATTATGCTTTATTATGTCAAATATATGATTATTTATATGATAGTAATCCAAATTTTTGCTTACAAGATATCCAAAAATTATTTGCTAATAAACCATGGTTATACATTATAAATGGTGATATTATGCAAAAGAAAGTTTGCAATAATCTTAATGAAGAATTAAATGAAGCATTAAATATATTAAAAAGACAAGATTTAACTAATGCTGCAAATTTTGTAGAAAGAATTATAAATGAAAAAAATAGTGATATTAACTGAATTAGGTAAAAAAATAGGCCTTGGGCATTTTGTTAGATGTTCAAGCTTATGTAATGTTTCGTTAAAATTTAATTGTAATGTAGAAATGATAATTTACTCACCTGATTATGAATTTTTTGGAGAATATAAATGTATTGATTGGAAAGATGAAGTTGTTTTAAATAAATTAATTGATAATAATACATATGTAATAATTGATTCTTATTTGGCTCCGAAAAAAATTTATGATTATATTTCAAAAATATGCTTTAGATTAATGTGTTTTGATGATTATAATCGAATAGAATATCCTGAAAATAGTATTGTTTTAAATCCAATGGATTTTTCTAATAAGAGGGATAATTATCTAACTGGAATGAACTATGTTATTTTGAGAGAATGTTTTGAAAAAAAATATTTAAGAAAAATAAATAAAGAAGTTAGAAATGTTATGATAATATTAGGTGGTACAGATGCGATGAATATTAATTCTAAAATTACAAAAATATTATGTATGGCTAATTCTAATATCATTTTTAACGTCATAAATCCTTCTGTTAGTTTTGATAAATTTAAAAATGTCAAATGTTATTATAATTTAGATGGTGAATCTATGAGGAATCTAATGAAAAAATGTGATATTGCAATTTCAGCCAGTGGGCAAACGTTGTATGAATTAATAAATATGCAATTACCTACAATTTTATTTAAAATTGCTGAAAATCAAACAGATAATATTATTTTTGCTACAACTTATTGTGGATTTGTATTAAGTAATTTAGAAAATTTATCTAGTGATTTTAATAATATGTTAGATTTTTCAGTTAGAACAAAGATTTCAAAAAAATGTGTTGGAATAGTTGATGGGCTTGGAGCAAAAAGAATTATAAAAAAATTAATTGAAGAGTAGGATGGTATTATGAATGAAATTAAAATTAGAAATGCAGTTTTATCTGATATAAAAAATATATATGAACTGTCTAATAGTGAATATGTTAGAAAAATGTCAAAAAACAAAAAGAATTTTACTTATGAGGAACATATAAAATGGTTTAATAATAAATTAAATGATAAGAATAGTAGAATTTATGTTGTTTTGATGAATGATGTTTTTTCTGGACAAGTCAAGTTTGACATAAAAGAAGATACTAATATTGCCTTTGTGGGAATTAGTTTGATGCCAAATTTAAAAGGTAAGGGATTTTCTGAGTTAATATTAAATATGGCTATTCAAGAGTTTCAAAAAGAAAATTTAAATGTAGATAAATTGTTTGCAGAAATTTATGACTATAATATTGCATCTATAAAATTATTTGAAAGTTGTGGGTTCTTTGCCATAAAAAAAGAAGATGATTTATTCACTTATCATAAAGAGTTAAAAAGAAGTGTATTCATTGTTGCAGAAATGTCTGCAAATCATGGGCATAATATTGAAATAGCTAAGAAGACTATATTAGCGGCAAAAGAAGCTGGGGCCGATGCAGTAAAAATGCAAACTTATAGGCCTGATACAATAACAATAGATTGTAAAAATGAATTTTTTCAAATTAATAATGGTACTTTATGGGATGGGACAACGCTCTATAAACTTTACGAAAGTGCTTATATGCCTTGGGAATGGCATGAAGAATTATATGCATATGCAAAATCAATAGGTATTACGATTTTTTCAACTCCATTTGATAAAACAGCAGTTGACTTGTTGGAAAAACTTGATAACCCTATTTATAAGATTGCATCTTTTGAAATAACAGATATTCCTTTAATAAAATATATTGCAAGACTAAAAAAACCTATTATAATTTCTACTGGTGTTGCAACATTTCAAGAAATTGTTGATGCAATAGATGCTTGTCACTCTGTTGGTAATTATGATATAACTTTATTAAAGTGTACATCGCAATATCCTGCTAAAAAAGAAGATGCCAATATAAGTACAATGATAGAAATGGAAAAATTATTTAAAGTTAAAGTTGGATTATCTGATCATACTATTGGGACAGAAGTTTCTGAGGTAGCAGTTGCTTCCAATGCTAAAGTAATTGAAAAACATTTTATTTTAGATAAGTCTATAGGTGGTGCAGATGCTAGCTTTTCGATGGAACCAAAAGATTTTAAAAAGTTGGTTGCAAATATAAGAAAAAAAGTAAATATATTAGGTAATTCTTATTTTCCAACAGATGCTAGTGAGATTAAAAACAGAAAATTTGCGAGGTCCCTTTTTATTGTAACTGATGTAAAAAAGGGAGATATTGTTACAGAAAATAATATACGTAGTATAAGACCTAGTGACGGATTAATGCCAAAATTTTATGATGATGTACTAGGATGTACATTTATTGGAGACTATAAGGCTGGTACACCGTTAAGCTGGGACAAAATAAAAATTGGAGATGAAAAAAGATGAAAAAAATACCATATGGTTGTCAAAATATTACAGAAGATGATATTAATGCAGTAATAAGTACATTGAAAAATCCTAATATAACTCAAGGACCAAAGATTGGTGAATTTGAAAATAAATTAGCTAAATATAATGGAAGTAAATATGCTGTTGTATTTTCTAATGGAACTGCCGCTTTGCATGCAGCATATAATGCCACGGGAATAACTGATGGCGATGAGTTTATTACAACTCCTATAACTTTTGCTGCATCTGCAAATGCAGGATTATATTGTGGTGCCATACCAAAATTTGTTGATATTGATATGAGTACATATAATATTGACATAAAAAAACTTGAATTAGCTGTTTCTAAAAAAACTAAAGTAATTACGCCAGTAGCTTATTTTGGTAATCCCGTAAATATGAAAAAAGTAAGAGAAATTGCAGATAAAAATGGATGTTATGTAATATATGATTGTGCTCATGCTATAGGAGCGTTGTATAATAAAGATAAAATAACGAAGTATGCAGATCTTACAATTTTATCTTTTCATCCAGTTAAGCATATTACGACTGGGGAAGGTGGGGCTGTTTTAACTAATGACGAAAATCTATACAAAAAATTAATTCTGTTTAGATCACACGGAATAACTAAAGACCCTGCTATAATTGGAAAAAATAAAGAACCGTGGGTTTATGATATGGTCACATTAGGTTATAATTATAGAATAACTGATATTCAATGTGCCCTAGGATGTTCACAGTTAGAACGTATAGATACTATCCTATATTTGCGTAATAAAATTGCTAAAAAGTATAATGAGATGTTAAAGAATATAGATTGGATTACATTACCACCTTCATATGATTTAAATTGGGTTGATGATGAAAAATATAATAATCTTAAAAATTATCCTGAATTTTTAAATTCTTATCATTTATATCCAATTTTGCTTGATAAAACTATTGATAGAGAAAAATTTTATAATTATATGCATGAAAATGGTATATTAGTACAAATTCATTATAAGCCAGTTCATACATTGGGTTATTATAAGGAAAATTTTGGGTATAAAAAAGGAGATTTTCCAATAGCAGAAGATTTTTATAATCGTGAAGTTAGTTTACCAATGTTTCCAACATTAACAGATGAAGATATAAAAAGAGTTGTTGATATAATAAAAAATTTTAAATAGAGGAAATAAGTATAAGAAAAAGCCAATTTTCTTATACTTTATCTATTGTAATTATCATTCATAGCATTTGTCTACATCTGAATACGGTATAAATGATTATTTATATTAATGGGAGGTAAAAATGAAAAAATCAAATTTTTCTAGCATAGTTATGCCAATCTTTATTATTATTTCACCTTTATTAGATAATTTTACATATCTATTTGGAAATATACTAGGTTTTAATGTGCCCTTATTAACATTTTTAAAACCTATTTTATTAGGAATAATTTTTCTATATCTTATAGTTCTTTTAATTAAAAATAAAAAGAATATTTTTCCCTATATGATCATTGTATTTTTATATTTAATATATGCAGTATGTCATTTGACTTTAATAAATGATAAATTTTTAGAAATTTCTAATGGTAATTTTTATGAAGAGTTTACCAGATTAATTCAATTCTTGTGTCTTATAGTTACATTATTAATTATGATAATATTAATGAAACATAAAGATATTTTTAATTTTAATAAAGATCTTATTTTAAAATCATTGATAATTTCAGCGATTATATATTATGGTATGTATCTTTTGTCAATATTGACTTCAACATCACCATTAACATATGGGAATAACTCACCTAATATAGGATATAAAGGCTGGCTTGAACCTGCTCATTTAATAAACCATTTTGGTGTATTGGTTAGTCCTATTTGTTGGTATGAGTTTATTAAAGAAAAAAAGTATAGATATTTATTCATGTTTTTACTAATAACTTTACCATGCTTTTTCTTAGGTGGTACAAAATCAGCAACATTAGGAATAATATGTGTTTATCTTTTAATATTTGGCATTGAATTTTTAAATCTTATTTTTTCAAAAGAAAGAGGGAAAAAAACATTTATTATTTCTTTATTAATTTTAGTTTTTTCATTGGTTTCATATAATTATACATACACAAGTTTCAATGTAAAAAATTTAAATAAAATATATTCCGATTTTAATAATAAACAAAGTGATACTTTAAATAATGCTATTGAACAAGTAGAACTAGAAAAAAATAACCAAATTAATAATTCAGAGCAAAGCCAAGATGTTGTACAAAATGTTAATAGTGAAACAGAAGAGTATATGCATAATGTAACTGACTCATTAAATTATTTAAAAAATCGCATTAAGATAGGATTAAGTGAAACAAATAATAGACAAAATCAATTAATTTATAATGCAAAATTATTTGAATTATCTAGTCTTAAATATAAACTTTTAGGTACAGGCTTCTATGTTCAACCTAATAATTTATATATGAAAGATGATTTTTTCTCAGTTTTGTTTAATTTTGGCATATTTGGATTTATCTTAACTTTAATACCATTAATTATTATTTATTTATTTTGTTTTTTCAAAATCTTAATTAAATTTATTAAATTAAGATTTAATGATATATATCATGAAATTATTTTGTTTATATCAACGTCATTATTTATTGTACTAATATTTACAACAGGTTATTTACTATCACAACCATCATTGATAATATTATATGTACCAATATTTTATATTTTATATGATGCATTAATTCAAAAAAAAGATAATATTTTAATTGTTCCAAGATTAAAAAAATATATTAGTAGACTTTTTAGAATGAAAAATAAATCTGAATATAAAAAAGAAATACAAAAAAGAAAAAATCTTTCAGTTTTTGATTATGAAAATCTTAGTAAAGAATTATGTGAAAATTATAAAGAATTATCTAAGGACAATACATTGTATGGTATTTCTAATTCATTAAGAAAATATACTTCTTATACTAATATAGTAGATATATATATTGAACATGGTGTTAATTTCACAGATTCAGTTCCATCAAAATCAATTTTAGGTGGGTTAAATTCAGTTTTAACATTTAGCGATTTAAGAAAAAAAATTATAGAAGAAAAAACGAATAAAAATACAATACCAATAGGTCCATATATTCATTATGTACAAGATTTATATGATGAAGAATATTTTGATAATGAAAAAAAGAAACTTGGTAAGACATTACTTGTTTTTCCATCACATTCAATTCCAGGAGTAAATTATAAGTATGATGAGAAAAAATTTATAAATGAAATTGAAAGAGTAAAGAAAAAATATAAATTTAATACAGTGATTGTTTGCTTTTACTATTTAGATATTTTAAATAATAAGCATATTGCATTTAAAAAAATGGGATATAAAATTGCAACTGCTGGTCATAAATATGATGAAATGTTTTTACCTAGATTAAAATATATTATTAAATTGTCCGATTATACAATGTCTAATAATATTGGCACACATATAGGTTATTGTATTTATTTAGGTAAACCACATTATTTGTATGAACAAAAAGTTGATATAAATGGTGAAAAATATGAAAAGGAATTTAAAAACAGAATGTCTTCATATATAAGTGCATGCGAGGAATTATATTCATGTTTTAATAAGTGCACTAAACAAATAACTAATGAACAATATGAGTTGTACGAAAAGTATTGGGGTGCTTCATGTATTAAAACAAAACAAGAATTATATAATATTTTAAAGAATGATGATTAATAATTCCCTTAAAATATGAATAAAATATTCTTTGTTTTGCCATAATCTTTATGAAAGGTAAAAAATATATGGCAAAATATAAAGTAGATATAACGGGAATAAATACTAGTGAATTAGAAGTTTTATCTAGTGAAGAAACTAGTCGTTTATTTGCTGAATATCATAATGGTAATATTGAGGCGAAAGATAAAATAGTTAATGGTAATTTAAAATTAGTATTATCAATTTTACAAAGATTTAATAATTCTAAACATAATATGGATGATTTATTTCAAGTTGGGGTTCTAGGACTTATTAAAGCGGTTGATAACTTTGATACATCTTTAGGGCTTCGTTTATCAACTTATGCGGTACCTTTAATTATTGGCGAAGTTAAAAGATATATAAGAGATAATACCTCAGTAAGAGTAAGTAGAAGTGTTAAAGATTTAGCTTATCAAATAATTAGATTTCAAGATGAATATTTTAATACTTATGGCATCATGCCAACTTATGATATAATTGCGAAAAATTTAGGGATAACGGAATATGAAATTGGTAATGCTCTAGATAGTTTAAAAGATCCGATGAGTATATTTGAACCTATCTATAATGATGGGGGTGATACTATTTATTTATCGGATCAAATTGCCGATGTTAAAGATATTAATACTGATAGAGATATGTTAATATCACTAAGAAAAGCTTTACAAAAAATAAAGGAAAGAGAAAAAGACATATTAGTATCAAGATATATTGTCGGGAAAACCCAAATGGAAATAGCGGATTCTATGGGCATAAGTCAAGCTCAAGTATCAAGAATTGAAAAAACAGCGATTGAAAATGTGAAAAGATTAATAAGATAACATATAATTTATTAGGTGTTGAATTATGCTTTTAAGTGATTTACAAGCAAAAGATATTATAAATATAAAAGATGGTAATAATTTAGGCAGAATTATTGATGCTAAAATAGATAATACGGGTAAGATTATTTATTTTGTCTCCGAAGAGCGAAAATTAATGCGGAAAGTTACTCATAGTGGTGCTTCAACTTTTGCTTTTGAAAAAATAAAAAAAATTGGGGAAGATGTAATTTTAGTCGAGTTGTGATATAATTAATTTGTGATATTGATGAAGAGAAAAATTAGTTTATTTACTTTAATTTTCTTAAGTATTGATATTATATCTAAATTAATTATAGATAACTTTTTTAATTTGAATGAAACAAAAGTAATAATAAATAATTTCTTTTCTTTAACTAAAGTTTATAATACTGGTGCATCTTGGAATATTTTAGCAGGTTATCGTTTTGTTTTAATTATAATTACTTTAATTATTTTAGCTTTACTTATTATTTATCAAAATAAATTTAAAGAAAATAAAAGAAATATTTTAGCCTTCAGTTTACTTTATGGTGGAATCATTGGTAATTTACTTGATCGTCTTATTTATGGTTATGTAATAGATTTTTTAGATTTTAATTTATTTGGTTATGATTATCCAGTTTTTAATATCGCAGATATTTGTATAGTATTTGGCATTATTCTTTTAGTTATCGCAATTTTAAAAAAGGAAGATGAAAATGGAATTAGTAGTAAAAAGTGATGGTATTAGAATTGATAAATATTTAAGTGAAGAGATAGATTATAGTAGAGAATTAATTACTAAAATGTTAAAAGATGGTTATATTTTAGTAAA
>CANQDM010000035.1 GCA_947591505.1 uncultured Bacilli bacterium
CATCTCTGCTTCTTTATTGGAAGGCATTACTCTTGCCATAATATCACCTACTTATCTAATACAACATTTATATAAAATTTAACTTTTTTATGAAGTTCAACTAAGACTTTATGAGTACCTAATGAATCTATATTACTATCAGGTTTAATACATTTTTTATCAATATTAAAACCTAATTTTTTTACCTCTTCGCTAATTTGTTTAGTCGAAATATTCCCAAACACTCTATCTTCTTTACCAACTTTTACTTTAAATTTAATATTTTTATTTTCTAACTTTTCTTTTATTTTAGTTAAATCACTAACTAAAGCATCTTCTTTATCTTGTCTTATCTTTATTTCTTTATCTAATACTTTTTTACTACCTTCAGTATATAAAACTCCTAATTTATTTTTTAGTAAGTAGTTTTTACCATAGCCATCACTTACATTTATAATATCATCTTTTTTACCTTTTCCTTTAACATCCTCTAATAAAATAATTTTCATACAATGTCCTCCTAAAGGTTATAAATATTATAACATAATTTTCTTCTTAATAGAATATTACTTTAGAATAATCCATTTCCTTTTTGTGCCAGTTCCTTCCATAGTGATATATTTATTATCCTTTAAGATTTTTATATACCTTCTAATAGTTCTTTCTGAGCAATAATATTTTTCTGCCAATGACACTTCAGTTGTCTTATCATTATTAGCAATTTCTTGATAAATTTTTTGTAATAAATCTTTGTCGATAAGTTTCATAAAACTATCCCCCTTCACTTATATATATAGTGAACTAGATAGCCAATTTCCTTTTTTTTCGAGAAATTTTTTTAAAATTTAACATTTTTTTGCTAAAAAAAGAAGTTATTTAAAACTTCTTCCTAAATAGTTAATTATATAATTAAAGATTAAAAATCTTTATTAAGATGCAACTGTATCACAACTAAATGATGTTGCTTGAAGATTTACTCTAAATTCTTTGTTTGCTAATCTAGTACTTTGATCTGCTTTTGAATTAGCTATTGCTAATGATGCTTGTAATTTAGCTGTAACTGTTTGTTTATCACCAAGACCAGTAAATTTAAATGTAACATGAACTGTTTTTCCTGCTTCTCCTGCAGCTTTTAAAGCCTTTAATGTAAAACCATCAGTAGTATAATCGCCAGTATAACCATCTTGACCGGAAGCTACAGAATATTCACTAACAATAACATTTGCGTCAGCACCAGATAACTTTAATACAGCTCCATCATTATCATCAGCATTAGCACCTTCGTTTTCAGTGCCATCTTTCCAAGTAATGTTTCCTTTACCATCACCATCTTGGGCAGAAGCATCAGTATCATCATATGTTACTTTATATACTGCTTTACATTCATACTTAATACCAGCATCACCACCAGTTAAAGTAGCTGTACCTACATCTAATTTTTGCTCTGCATCAATTGTAGCAGTACCACTTTTATTTGCATAAAAAGTATGTGTTTGATTTACTGAAGCCATATCTGCTGCAGTTAAAGTCATTGATAAAGTTTTATCACCTTCTAAAGCAACACTACCAACATTGGTACCTTGTGTACTACCAGTAACAGTAGTTTTAGAATTATTTACACTATCACCTGTACTAATTGCAAAATATGCAAATGTAGCACCTACTACTGCAACTAATAATGTAGCAACAGCAATTACTGTTAATAACATTGTGTTCTTCTTATCCATTTATGTTTCCCTCCTTCCTTTATTCTATTTTGATAGAATATCTTTTACCTTTTATGTAATACCTTATCTATCTATAATAAGTATACCCCCCCCGGTTTTTGATTTGTCAACACATTTAATTTATTTTTTTCATATTGTGTAAATTTAACAAATAAAAAAAGAGCTTTAAGCTCAATTATTTAACATATGGTATTAATGCCATAAATCTTGCATATTTAACTTGTTCAGCAATATGTCTTTGATGTTTAGCACAAGCGCCAGTTACTCTTCTAGGTAATATCTTACCTTTTTCATTTATATATTTATTGATAATCATTACATCTTTATAATCAACGCTTTTACCAGCACACATTTGACATATTTTCTTTTTCTTACGATAAAATTCTGCCATTTAAATTCCTCCTTTTTTAGAATGGTAAATCATCACTAGTTAAAGTTATTTCTTCACCAAAACTTTTAAATGGATCTTCAGATAAGTCAGCTGTTTCCATTGGTTCAGCTGATACTGGTTCACTTGCAAAAGAAGTACTTCCACCAACATAATTAGGTACATCATTAGGTGTGTCTGAAACATAATTAGAATTTTCACTCTTTGGTGATAAGAAATTCACATTTTCACATACAACTTCTGTAACATATCTTTTAGTTCCATCTTGCGCATCATAACTTCTAGTAGTTATTCTACCTTCAGCAGATACTAAAGAACCTTTATGACAATACTTAGCAATATTAGCTGCTTGTCTTTCCCATACTACACAATTGATAAAGTCAGTGCCTCGCTCACCATTACGATTAGTAAAGTTTTGATTTACTGCAATAGTAAATCTAGCAACTGCTATACCACTTTGGGTAGTTCTAAGTTCTGGATCTCTTGTTAATCTTCCTACTAATAATACTTTATTCATGATTTACTCACTTTCTTTTTTTAATATTAAATGTCTTAAAATATTTTCATTAATTCTAAGTTTACGATCAAATTCTTGAATTACTTCATGAGTAGCTTCAACATTCATTAAATAGTAAAAACCACTTACCTCTTTGTTAATTGGATAAGCAAGTTTCTTTCTACCCATATCCTTAAATTCGATAACTTTTGATTTATTGTCTGTTATTAATTTTTGTACATCTGTTGTAAGTTTCTTTAATGCAGATTCATCTAATGTTGCTTTAACAATAAACATAATTTCATAATTAGTCATCATTTCACCTCCTTATGGTCTTTTGGCTTTTTAATAAAAGCAAGGAGTAATAAATTTACTCACAAGTTAGTATAGCAAAAATGTTTACAATTGTAAACAATTTTTACTATACATTGTATGAATTTAACGCTTTATTAATTATTATTTTTTTATAGCCATATCATTATCTAATGCTATATATTGTTCATAAACATCTTCAGAAATAACACCAACTGCATGAAGAGCATTAATCAAAGAGTTTAAATTTTCTTCACCAATCGCTGGTTTTAACATCCTTAAAGAATTAGCATCAGTAATTTCTTGGGCATTTTTACTAAAAAATCTTATTAGATTATCTATACTATCTTTGCCATTAATAATAACTGTTGATTTAGGGACAATTTCCCGTAATTTAGCAATTTCCTCTTCCCTAAAAATTCCCCACTCTAAAAGTTCATCTAATAAGTTTTCATATTCTTCCAAAGAGTATAAAAATTTTAAATCTTGCAAATAATCAATTGTTAAATCACCATTTAATCCTAAAAAAATTAAATCACTATGTTTTTTATTATTTAAATTAAGTTTAAATGTTGGTTCTTCATTTTCATATTTTACATTTGTTAAATCCTTTTCTAAATATTTTTGAATACGGAAATATTGTTCATGACTAGCAAATAAATAACGATTAACTGCATCATATTTCTCTTGTGTATTCATATGTCTTTCTTCAGGAAATAAATCTAGTTTACGCATTAACCACAACCATTTATTAAATCTTTCTCTTAATATATAATAACCTTTATATTCAGTTAAATCTAATGCACTTTTACCATATGATTCGCTAATAATTTGAATTATATCACTATAGTAAACATAATTATCATAATTAGGATCAGATTTCTCTTCACATAGTGTTAATAATTCTTTAGTTTTATCTAAATATACTAATGGTGATTCATTATTCATTATATTAATTGTTCTTTCGGCATCAATTAAATCTTTAAATTCGCTAGCTAAGGAAGAATCAATGTCATAATACAAAATATAAGTGAAATGGTTATTAAAATTATCTTTTAATTCTGCTTCATCTAATTCTTTTTTCTTTTCTTCACTTATTTTTATAATTTCAGCAATTCTTTTAACTATATCACCATATGTTTTTATTGTATTATTATTCATTCTAATCCCTTTCTATACATTAAATCTAAAATAACAAATATCACCATCTTGAACTTGATAATCTTTACCTTCTAATCTTAGTTTACCATTTTCTCTTACTTTAAGTTCACTACCAGCATCTTCTAAATCATTGAAACTCATAACTTCTGCTTTAATAAATCCTTTTTTAAAATCAGTATGGATAATACCAGCACAATCGGGAGCTTTCATGCCTTTTCTAAAAGTCCATGCTCGGCATTCATCTGCACCAGATGTAAAGAATGTGGCTAAACCAAGTAAATCATAAGTGGCAAAAATAAGCTTATCAAGCCCACTATTGGTAATACCAACACTTTTTAAAAATTCTTCTCTTTCACTATCTTCATAATCAGCTAAATCGCTTTCTAATTTAGCACACATTACTACTACTGAGGCTTTTTCTTTATGAGCATATTCTTTTAATTTTAAAGAATAATCATTATCACCAACGGAAGCTGAATCTTCATCAACATTAGCTACATATATTATTTTCTTTTGCGTGATAAAATTAAAATTTTTAATTATTTCTAGTTCATCTTCAGCAAAATCTAATAGTCTAATTGGTTTACTGGCTTCTAAGCTTTCTTTAATTCTTTTTAAAACATTTACTTCTCTAATGGCCTCTTTATCTTTAGTAGTTTCTGCTTTTTTTTCAATCTTACCTAGTCTATTAACTACTATTTCTAAGTCTGCTAAAATTAGTTCGGTATTAATTATTTCGACATCACGAATAGGATCAGTTGCCCCTTCTACATGGGTAATATTTTCATCATCAAAACATCTTACTACTTCAACAATGGCATCAACTTCTCTTATATGGGATAAAAATTTATTACCTAAACCTTCTCCAGTTGAAGCCCCACTTACAAGGCCTGCAATATCAATAAACTCAAAAGTTGTGGGCACAACACTTTTGGGATTATATAAGCTAACTAAATAATCAAGTCTAGTATCAGGAACAGTTACAACCCCGACATTTGGCTCAATCGTCGCAAAAGGATAATTGGCCGCTAGAATATGTTTTTTTGTAATGGCATTAAATAATGTTGATTTACCAACATTAGGTAAGCCTACAATTCCTGCTTTTAAAGACATAATATCACCTTTCTTACATTGTTGGTAAAGTATTTATTCCTAGTGGAATTCCTACCACATACCATAATATTAATATTACAATTAAAGTTAACCCAATAATTATTGTATAAGGCATTTGATATCTAATTGATTCAAATAATCTTATCTTTTTATCTCTTTGATTATATTTTTCTAAGAATGCTAAATAAACAATAAAGTATGCTAACATTGGTGTAATATTCATTGTCGTAGTTTCCGCAAATCTAAATACTATTTGGGCAAATTCTGGAGTCATTTCTGAATGCATCATAACAGGTACTAAAGTAGATGATAACATATACCACTTTAAGGTACTTGATGGCACAAATAAATTACATAAAGCTACACCAAAGAATATTAGAATAATCAAAGGTAAACCAGTAAATGTTGTATTATCAATAATTTCGGCAACAGATGCAACAATTACATTACCTATATTAGTTTGTTTAAATATACTAATAAATAGAGATGCTAAGAATATCATTACTAACATATTACCAATACCATCTAGAGAATGACCTAAATTATCACAGAAATCTTTATGATTTTTAATTGTTTTAACACCAATACCATAGAATAAACCTAATATTATAAATAAAAGCGTTATAACAAAGACAGCACCATTATTAAAGAAAGCATTAACACTAAATAATTTATCGATATAATAAGTTTGGCTATTATCAAGTAAAGCACCACTTAAAGGAAGTCCTGGAATAATACTATAGATAAATACTAATAAATAAATCCCGGCACTAGTACAAGCATATATCATACCTTTTTTCTCATCTTTAGTAACAATATCTTCTTCTAATTCAGTTTCACTAAATTCATATTTAGGTAATCTTCTCACAATTATATTTTCGGTAACAATTGTTATTATGTAGGTAACAAGTAATACTGCAACTGCCATAATAAAGACAAATGCTAGATGAGAAATAATATAATTAGGATTTAGAGTATGTGATGCTAGAAGAGTATAATTTAGAAGCTCTGAATCACTACTTGTAAATATAACATTAATAGCACTACCACAAGAAAGGGCCGCAAAAGCTGCAATTATACCTATCGCTGGATTTCTCTTACCATAATAGAAAAGTAAGGCCCCAATTGGAATAAATATTAAATAAGATAGATTACCAAAGATACTTGATAACACACATAATAAGACAAAGATAAAAGTAACAGTTTTCTTTTTTAATCTTTTAGTAGTTAATGTTATAGCAGTTTGTAAGAAACCACTTTTATCCATAATACTTATACCCATTAATAAAATTATTAAATTAGAAAGTACAGTAAAATTAGCAAAATTAGATACAGTATGAGTGAATATGTATTTAACTCCACTTAAATTAAATAATGATTTAATAACTTCCGTAACTGGATTTAATTCTAAAGTTATATTATTTACTGTTGTATAAGTTGCTTGAACATCTATAAGTCTTAATATACCACTTAAAATAATACTAAATGCAATTAGTAAAACATAAGCCATCAGTGGATGTAGTTCAAACTTAGTTTTCCTTTTTATTCTCTTCATTTTTAAGCACCTTCTTTAATTTCTTTTGAAATTCTAAACGATCCATCATAATTTCTCTACCACAATTATTACATTTTAATTTGATATCAACACCAACTCTTGTAATAGTCCATAGATTAGTACCACAAGCATGTTGTTTTTTCATAATTACTTCATCATTTAGAGCAAATTCTTTATTCATTATTATTCATCTCCAATGGTAATATTTAATATTTCCATTATTCTTTCTAAATCTTTAACTGAATCAAAAGAAATCTCTATTTTATTTTTATTTATTTTAACTTTGTTACCAATTTTATCACTAATAACATTTTCATAAATTTGATATTTTGGTTCTACTTCTTTACTTACCATCGGTTTTCTTTTAGGTATTTCTTTATTACTTACTAAATGCTCTAAATCTCTTACATTTAAATTATCTTCAACAATTTTTTTAGCAAGTTCATCTATTTGTTTACTATCTTCTAACTTACTTAAAACTCTTGCATGAGATGCAGATATTTCTTTATTAATTAACATTTTTTGAATATTTTCAGGTAAATTTAAAAGTCCAAGTAAGTTAGTTATATAACTTCTACTTTTACCAAATTTTTGGGCAAACTCTTCTTGCGTAATACCTCTTAAATTAATAATATTTAAAACACTTTTCGCTTCATCAATTGGGTTTAAATCTTCTCTTTGAATATTTTCAATTAGAGCAATTTCCATCATTTCTTGGTCAGTAAATTCTTTAATGATTGCAGGAACTTCAGTTAAACCAGCAAGACGAGATGCTTTGCATCTTCTTTCACCTGCGATTAGTTCATAACCTTTAATACTTTTTTTAACAATAACTGGTTGAACTACACCATATTCTTTAATAGATGTTGCAAGTTCCCTTAAACTTTCTTCATTAAAGGTCTTTCTTGGTTGATGTGGATTACTTCTAATCTCATCTAATTTAACCATTACAACATTATTTTTATTTTCTGAAACAATTTCTTTTTCAAAGTTATCAAAATCAATAACATTGTTATTAGTAAATAATTGTTCTAATCCTCTACCTAAGGCTTTCTTTTTATTCTCCATCTCTAAGAATCACTTCCTTTGCTAAATTGTGATAGGCCTCAGTTGCTCTACTAGTTGGATCATATTCATTGATTGGTTTACCATGAGATGGGGCTTCAACTAGTCTAACTAACCTTGGTATAATTGTATTAAATACTTTATCTTTAAAATATTTTCTAATTTCTTCAATAACTTCTAAACCGATATTAGTTCGTCCATCAAGCATTGTAAGTAGAACTCCTTCAATTCTTAAATTTGGATTCATACTTGATTGAACCATAATAATAGAATTTAAAAGTTGAGTAATTCCTTCAAGAGCAAAAAATTCACATTGAACAGGAATAATTACAGAATCACTGGCAACTAAAGCATTCATTGTACCTAATCCCAAAGAAGGTTGGCAGTCAATTATTATATAATCAAAGATATGTCTTATTTCTTGAATATTATTTTTTAATTGTTCATTTTGATGAAATGATTGATCATCTAACATCTTTTTAACAAATTCTACATCGACACCTGCTAAATTTAAAGTTGAAGGAATTAAGGCCAAATTTTCATATTTAGTTTTAATAATTGCACTTTCAATATTACATTTACCAGTAATTACTTCATAGATATCGTGTTCAAAATCATTAGAATTATATCCAAGTCCAGTAGTAGCATTACTTTGAGGATCTAAATCAATTAATAAAACAGATTTACCTTCTTTACCTAATGCTGCTGCTAAATTGATACTAGTAGTTGTTTTACCAACTCCACCTTTTTGATTAACTAATGAAATAACTTTAGCCATAATACACCTCTAATTTATACTTCTTCACTAAATACTATTTTAACATATAAATATAATTTGCGGTAGAAAAAAAGAAAGAAAATTTTTTCTTTCAATTAATTTTTGTTTATTCATCAATGTTAATTATAAATGGATTTTCTTTTGTTCCATCTCCTGAAGCAATTTTTACTTTGGATGAGATATAGAAAACTGGCCTAACACCGTACCCTTCCGACAGACCACGATGACCTACATCACCAAAATTATTAATACATCGTGCATCAACATTTGTATCAAACTCTATCTGTATACCCCAGCGAGTGCTAAGCCATTCAGTAGAAAGCAATTTGTTATATTCATTTTTTTGAAAGTGTATCCAACTAGTTTTTGCTATACTAAAATTTTGGGGATTACCCCTTGTTGCTATATCATTTCCATCATAATAACTATATATATAATCGTGTATATTCATTAAACTTATTTTTGCTTTTATTTTTCCTACCCAACTATATGTTTGTTCCGTATTAATTCCATCTATTCTTACATAATGTTTCGTTTCTGATTTCCCTGTTTCTATTGCATACATAATGCCACTTGTATATAATGCTGTATCATTATATTCTGTTATTATATCTCCATACATCCATTCGTGGTCTATTATTAAGTTATACCACTCACTTGCTTTTCCACCACTATTAATATCTCCTGATTTTAAATATTCGTATTCACTACTATCTACAAATATATCAGTATCATTATCTTGATTATCATTTAAATTTCCATTTCCTGATATTACACCATTTGATTTTCCATTTATTCTTTGAAATAAGTCTGCTTGATTCCATTCTGGACACACACCATCTGAACACGAATCAAAATTTCCTGTATCTGCTTTCCATTCATCATTCCAAGCAAATTCTGTTACATTTCCTTCTTTTATAAATGTTTCTTTTAACAAGTATAATTCTCCATTAGGTGTTATCCCTATTATTCTGTACATATATTTATCTATATTATCATCATCTGTACCACAATTATCTTTTGTTCCAAAACATATCCAATTTGGAACATTATCTGTTCCTTGATATCGATACATTCCGCCTTGAATATCAGAACTTATATTATTATTTAAATCATTTTCTCTTAATATTTTTATAGTAGATTTACTAGTTGTTCCATCTGCTATTAAACTTATTACTGATGCAAATTTTTGCCCTTGGGTTGAATTATCATATTCATTTCCTTTAATATGATTTTTAGGATCAATATATGCATCTTTATCTCCTTCATAATAATCTATCCATAATTTTATATAATATGTGCTTGTATTATTACTTGCTAAACTATCACTATCTATTATATAAGTATTTACTGTCTTATACTCATTTATATTTATTTTATTATTAGTTATTTCTTCTTTTAATAAAGATATTACATTTGCATCTTCTACTAATGATAAACTATCTAAATATGCTGGTCCACTTAATGTGTTTTTTGTTTCTTCATTAAAAGATTTATCTACATTATATCTTACTTTATTATCTGGTATATATCCAGTATCTTTTGCTAAAGTAGTAATTGCTAATTTATAATTTAAATTGTCTTGAATTTGAGTACATTTATTAGATACTTTTACTATTACAGGTTTTAAATTATCTGTATTTTCTGTTTGCCCTATGGCATATTTATCAGTTATAGGATAATTTATATCTAAATTATTTATTCCTTCTTCACTTATATCTTCAAATGTTATATTAAAACAATCAACATTTGCTGTTATAGTTGCATTTGAATTAATATTGTTAGTATCTATTTGAAAGAAAGCATAAGTTGCTGATATTATACCTATTACTAATATTAATACTAAAACTAATATATAATATTTATTTAATTTTTTTTCTTTCATTTTTTATTACCACCATTATCCGAAAATACGATATACTATACAAATCATATGGCATTTTCAGATAAATGTCAATATCTTATTTTACGATATGATATTTTTCTTGTGTGATAATTATGAATAAATTAAAAGAATTAAGACTTAAAAATAATTTATTTCAAAAAGATTTTGCCAATATATTAGGTATGAGTCAAAGTGGATATTCTCAATATGAAACTGAAACCACAGATATACCAACTGATATTTTAAAGAAAATAGCACTTTATTATAATACTTCGATTGATTTTATATTATGTTTAACCAATAATGATAATCCTTATAAAAAATCAAAAATAGAAGAAAATATAAATTTAAATAGATTAAAAGAAATAAGGGAAGATAGAGATTTAACTCAAAAAGAAATTGCTAAAATTATTGGAATGAGTCAAAATGGTTATTCTCAATATGAAACAAATACCATAGATATATCTACTAAAATATTAAAAAAACTTGCTAAATATTATAATGTATCAATCGATTATTTATTATATTTAACTGATGAAAGAAAACCATATCCAAAGTCTAAAATAAATTAATAATTGAAAAACTACTAACACACGCTAGTAGTAAAATTAATTATTTATTCTTTTAAGTGTTAATTTATTAGTAGTATATTTTTGCTCAATTTTTATTTGATTTATTATTAAACTAAATTTTTTGTAATTTTCAAAAAATTCATTTAAATATTGTAATATCTGTAGTACTTCACTATGAGTTATTTCTTGCATATACATAATATCACTATTAATTTGTAAACATAAATCTTCTAGAGAAATTACATCTCTAACTTCTATATCATAATCACTATCAACTATATCATTATTTGCTTCTTTAGTTGCACAATCAAATGCAATTAAATGATTTCCTATTATACTTTTATATGATAAATGATTACTTATATAACCACAATTATTTTTAACTCTTACCTTTTCATCATATTTAAACGCACCAAGATAATAATCTTTGGCATTTTTAGGTGTATATATTGCAAACAATATATCACTTATTTTATATTTAGGCATACCTTCTTGTAGTAACATTTGTTTTCTTTCTTCTAAAAGAGATATTTCACTTCTTAAGGTATCGACCATATCTTTAGTAATTTTCATTTCTTTTAAAATACCTAGTTTCTCTTTTAAAGATACTATTTCTTCTTCTAATTGCTTCTTTTCTACAGTTCTTTCATAGTATTCTCTATTAACTGCATCTAATTGATTTTGTCTTGTATTTAAATCTTTTTTTATTTTACTTTTTTCAAACATAATGTTCCCCCTAAATATGTATAAATATGATATCACTAATAAAATTTATTGTAAAGAAAAAGAATGATTGTGTTAATTAGTTTAACGATATTCGAAATGATATAAAATTTTGATTTGGATATTCGAAATTAGAAATAACCGATAAAT
>CANQDM010000036.1 GCA_947591505.1 uncultured Bacilli bacterium
ACGATTGTTTGTTTATTTTAACGTCTTCATTGACGGGTTTTGTTATGCCTTAAAATTCACTTTTTATTTTCAACCTTAATCCTCCTCTTTATACAAATTACTATTTGTTTTACTAAATATTATATCAATTTTTTTAAAATAAAAATAGTCCTATACTAGCAACTATTTTAAAAAAAAATTCCATTTGAAAACAACTTACAATAGTTTGCAAGTTGTTATTTTGTAAAATAATAATAGTTTCCTAACGATGAGAAATTTTCTTATTTTTTTAAAATACTTTTTATTAATAATCACTTAAAGGCATTTATTTTTTCTATTTATCTTCTCTTGATTCCACTATTATAATTATTTTTACTATTTTTAGAATAATTATAGTCTCTATACATTATTTCATCAATTTCATCTGTAGATAAAGTAAGGCCTAATTTTTTATTAAATTCATTTATAAATCTTTTAGACCGTTCATATCCTCTTTCAGGAATAGTGTTTTTTGAATATAACAATTTGAGTGCTGTAAGTTGTAATATTCTATGCCTTAATTCCATATCAGCATTATGGTCATAAATACATTCTTTTAATTCAGTAAAGTCTAGTTTATCTGAATATTTTTCATTAAAAATTGATAATAATTCATCCAATTTTATACTTTCACTATTATTTAAATATTCATCTATTTCAAAATCTTTTTCTACTTCACCTGTAATATAGTCAGCATGAATTAGAAAAAATGGTAATGTTCTAAATGTATTACAATTATCTTTGTTTTTTTTACTTATGGACATAAATATTTGGATTTTTGAACCTACTTCCTTGCCATCTTCATAAATTGGTGTTTGTCCCCAACCTTTTGCTCTATATCCACATTCCATTAAACATAATTGATTATGTGGTAATCTAAAAAATAATTGTCGAACATCCATTACTTGAGAAATTCGTTTAATATCTTGAAAATCCAAATATCTTGTACCTTCATAGTATGCTAATTCTCTTTCAGGATATTTAATTTCATACCAATTAACGATACTATCAATTAAATTTTGTAATTCTTCAATGCTTATATAACAATGATAACCGTCAACTATTGTATTTTTTAACCAATTTAAAAATTCTTGATTTTTTTCTATTTCATAATCTCTTGTATCTTGTTGATAAAATTTTTCTGTTTGTGCAATAGTCATTATAAAAACCTCCCTGTTACTTGCTTGTTATAACATAATTACGGGTAAAAATCAATAAAAATTACTTATGTTAATTCATCTTAATTTTGTAGTATGTAAAATTTCTTTTAAATCTAAAATTTCTAATACACTTTTTAAATTTTCATTATTTAAGTTTCTAACAATTTCATATACTTTATCCATTATACTAAAATCTTTTGAAAGATTCATACATATTTTTTTAGTTAAAAAAGTGCCTATTAAATATTGATAACTGTTTAAAAGAACGGCTGGATTTCGAATAATAAGCATTGTAGACATATCACATTCTTTTTTTAATAATTCTTCTGATGAACTTTTTAATATTACTGATGCAAACTCTTTTAATTCTGGATTATTTTCTATTTCTTGTTGTAATTCATTATATAACTCCTGATTTTTATTTCTTTTTCTTTCGATTAATCCAGAACCATTTTTAAACAAATTATTTATATCTTTCATAATTGGGTACATATGTATCATAATTTCAACATTATTTGATAGACGCATTTTTTCTATATAATTTAATGTTTTATCATCATAACCTTTCAATTTTAGAAAACCTAAAGATAAATATTCAAATAAAATACTAGGAAATTCATTAAGAGAAGGTTTCACTTTTTCATTACCATTATGCATTACAACATAATGTAAAAATTCGTGACAAAGTGTTCTAAATGCTTCCAATCCTTTTTCACAAATCATAATTTTTAATATTCCTTTATCATCAGTATAACAGCAAGACTTTTTATCATCACTTGGCTCTACATACTCTATTAAATTTTTATCTTTTATCTCCTCGTATAAATTAAACCAGTCTTTAGGTGCTTCAACACATTTTAAAAAGTCAAGAAATAACTTATCAATTTCTTCAAAAGAAACATCTGGTAAATTAATTTTTTCATCTAAATCAAAAGTTTTTAAATCGTGATTCATTTCTTCGAATAATATTAATAAAATATCACCTAAATTCTCTAAATATTCAAAATCTTCTGATTTAAGACATTTATATTGCTCATTTAATAAAAATTCATATGTTGGATATCGCATTTTTTCAATAAACCAATTAATAATTTCACTAGTATTAGTTGGATTTTTTAAGTGTTCTACTAAATCATTAATTGTACCATTCTCTTTAAAATAAATTAACGCAATCATAAAATAAATTTCATCTTCAGAAACTTTTGTTGGTGTATTTTCGTGAGAAATATTATTTTTATCAAGTTTAAGCATATTCAATAATAAAAAGGCACTTATTGCTACTAATTGTCCATTTTCTTGTTCATAAATCCATTCAACTAATACTATATCATAGAAAAAATCATCAAAATTTGGTACATAATCTATTCCATCTTCATTTGTTGGTATTAAACTTATTATTTTTCTTTGGGATAAATATTTATATATTATAGAATAATTATTAGTAATAATATTATTTATTTTATCTATATTACTATTATCGTCATATCTGATAGTTATATCTTTAATTTTAATTTCTTGCATACCAAATATCCCCTCATCTATAGGAAGATATTCTAGCAAAATACAATTTGTTTGTCAAAAATTGTTTTTATTATTTTCGATTTTACAATAAAAAAAAGAACATTGCTGTTCTTAATTAGCTTTATCAAAGCCATATTTTTTATTAAATTTCTCAATATTACCAGTTTTCTTTGCTTTACCTTGAGCACCAGTATAGAATGGATGGCATTCACTACAAACCTCAACATGAATTTCATCTTTAACAGATTTAGTTTTGAATGTAGCACCACATGCACATTTAACTGTTGCATCTTTCATTTCTGGATGGATATTTGCTTTCATAATTCTCTCCCTTCGCCATACTAATTAAATAGTATAGAAACTTTTTTCGTTCTTAAGTATTATATCAAATATTAAAAATAATGCAAGTTAGATATGTCTATTACTTGATTTTTTGAATAATCTTTTTCTACTTACACCTTTTTCTTCTGAATTATTTTCATTATCTAATTCGTCTCCATTTTCATCTAAAGTAAATTCATAAGGAGTAGGAACATTAAATGGTAATAATTCATCTCTAGTATTATTTCTTGCCATATTATATAATGCTAAATTACCTAACATTGAAATTAATAATACTTTAGCAATTAATTTTTCATTTAAAATAGTATCATCAAATAAATTAATTTTAATATGGGCTTTTGTCCCTTTAATTTCCCCATTATATTCATATAATGTAATATTTTCCATCATAACCACCTGTGCATTATATCTTAACATAAATGCTTTTTATTATCAACTTTAAATTGAATGAATAATCATTTCTGCTATTTCTTTATGTCCTTTATAAATAAAATAGAATGTTTTATCATTTAAATAATAGTCTTTATTTAACATTAAATCACTTATATTTATAAATGTGGCATCATATTTAATGGCTAAATTAGATATTTCGGAATTTAAAATAATAACATTACTTTTGTCTAAATACATATTTTCATAATAACCAATGATTACTATTTTTGCCTCAGTTATATCTTTTAACATATAAAGTAGATGATCATATTCTTTAATATAATCTTTTAAATAATCTTTATTTAAATCATTAGTTATAGCAAGTTTAGTAAGTTCTTCTTCGCCGATACTAATTGTTATTAAATTCGCTTTATGAATTAATTGTTGCATATTTAAATTATCATTTTTACTGGTAATATTACTTTTTAAATCTTCAATTAAATCATCTATTTGATAATTTTTATAAGCATAAGAATCATTATATAATTTAAGTAATCTTTTATTTTCAAAATATTCTTGTAAATAATCATTATAACTAATACCATCAATATTATAAGGAGTTTCTCCACTAGCAATACCATCACCTAAGACAACTAAATTAACTTTAGTATCTCGACTACTAAAATAAATAAAATAAGTAATTATTGCACTTACTAAAATAATTAAAATTAACTTATACTTTCTTCGCACTAAAACCACCCAAAAAAATAATGTAGAATTTACTACATTATATTTGTTCTAATTTGATTTTAGCACCCACATTACTTAATTTATGAATGATATTTTCATATCCTCTTAAGATATAATCTATATCTGATATAGTAGTGGTACCTTCAGCAATAAGACCTGCAAGTATTAAAGCAGCGCCGCCACGTAAATCAGTAGCATTGATGTCAGTCCCTTTTAATTTTGCTTTACCTTTAATCGTAGCTTTTAGACCATCAAGTTTAATATCTGCTCCCATTTTTTGTAAATAAGGATAATGACCTACTCTATTTTCCCAAATAGTTTCTTCCATTGTACTAACACCTTCAGCTTGGGTAAGTAGTACACTCATCGGTTGACCTAAATCAGTAGGAAATCCTGGATATACTAAAGTTTTAACATCAACTGGTTTCAAGTGTTCACATTTATTTAGAATAACACTATGACCATCTATTTGGTATTTTACTCCCATTTCAGATAACTTATTAAATAAAGCTTCGCTATGTTCGGGAATAATTCCTTCTACTTTTAAATTATTACCAAGAAGTGCTCCCATTAAAATATAAGTACCAGCTTCAATACGATCAGGAATTACTTCTATTTCTGTACCATGTAATGCTTTTACACCATTAACAACTATGGTATCAGTACCAGCACCAGTAATATCAGCTCCCATTTTATTTAAGAAATCCATTATATTAATAATTTCAACTTCTTTAGCAGCATTTTTAATAATAGTTGTACCATCTGCAAGAACAGCCGCAAACATAATATTAATCGTAGCACCTACTGATGCAAAATCCAAATTTATTTCGGCACCATGTAATTCTTCAGCATCAATAGTATATTTATGTTCTCTTTTATTAACTTTAGCCCCCATTTTTTTGAATCCTTTTAAGTGCAAGTCGATCGGTCTTGAGCCTATGTTACAGCCACCTGGGAAATATATCTCAACATGTTTATATTTACTAAGTAAAACTCCCATAAAATAATAAGATGCTCTTAGTTTTACACTTAATTCTTGACTAATTAATGTATTTTTTAAATTACTAGAGTCTATTTTTATGACATTACCATTTTGATGAATATCACAATTAAGCCATTTAACAATGTCAAATAAAGCATCACGATCAGTTATATTAGGCACATTTTTAATAGTACACATGCCATCTGCCAAAAGAGCTGCTGGAATAAGTGCCACTGCACTATTTTTAGCACCCCCAATAGAAATAGTGCCACTTAGAGGATAACCACCTTCAATAATAATTCTTTCCATATCATACCTTCTTTAAAAATACACATGAAGCAATTAACTTCTCTTACTATTAATTAATGTAAAAAATAGGTTTTTGTGCCATAAGTAAAATGTGTATTTATTATATTCTTTATTTCCTTCCGTACTTGCGGTTTTCTTAAACATATGATACTTTTTTTATTATGTTTTGTCAATATAAATTAAAGAAAGTATTTGTCAAGTAATTTATAATATATTTTGTATTTTATACTTTATATAATCGTAAAAGTTTAGTGGTGCTGGACTTATTAAATCTTCAGTTAAAATTGCCTTAATAATTAGATATATTAAAAATACCTCTATTACAAATAATATTATAGTTATTGCTATAAAAATTTTCTTACTAATGTATCTATGCATCTTTATTTAAATAGACACTACATTCTGTTATCTCATCAGTATCAAGATTAATATAACCATCTATATAACTTAGATTAGTGTCTTTCCTTTCTCCGGTTTTACTAGTACAATAACTTCGCTCTGTATTTAAACTATAATTAATGCCACTAGGAATTGTTTTTCTTTCAATAAAATCTTCAGTATTATAAGTATTTTCTACAAATAAATTAATTATGACATCTGATGATTCTCTTTTAAAATAAATATTACATTTCTCTTTAGATTTAGTAGATATACTTACTTTATGTAAGCTACTATCATAATTAAGAGTGCTATTATTATCACATTCGTAATGATCATATTTATAACCATATATTGGAATAGTATCTCCAACTATGTAAGTATCACTACCAATTTTATTTTCTAACATAACATTTAATATAATATCTGATTCATGATTTAAATCAAAATAAATAGAGCATACATCTTTACTTAGTAAATCCACACTAGTTTCTCTTGTATCTTCGTCAAATATTAAAATTGATCCTTTATTACATCTATAACCAGAATAAGTATAAATATTACTTGGAATTTCATTAACTAATCGGTAATTATCATCCCCGTTTTGTAAATAAACAAGCAAAATATAATCATAATTATTTAAATATAAATTACCTACTCTACTACTTGCTATTGGAAATTCCGCGCCATTAAAATAGTAACCAAAAGAAAATAATTGACTTATAAAAAAAACATTTAAAACCATTAAAATTAAAACTGTTGTAATATATTTCTTCCTATTTTCAGGATTTTGCATACTTTTCTTTATTTTAGGCCAAATATTTTTATAATCTAAAAAAAATTCTTTAGCTATTTTGTAATATTCTTTCCCTTCTTCTAAATACTCATTAAATATATTTTTGATATTATCTAACCATTGTTTCATATATATCACTATATATATTTTGCTAAATAATAACTTTTTTTATTCATTCATTACTTCATAATATGAATTATACCAAGAGCAAATAAAAGAATAATCCCAAAAATATTACTATATATACCGAGTTTTTCGGAAGAATATTTACCTATTAATAAACCTAAAAAAGTAAAAGAAGCTGCACAAGTACTGAAAATAAATCCTGATAAAATAATATTAGTAGTAATTGCACTTAAACCAAGGCCTGTTGAAAAACTATCTAAACTAACAGATATGGCAATTAAAATCATATTAAATAAACTAAATTCAAAAAATTTATCATCATTTTTAATTAAATCTATTAGCATTTCTATCCCTATAAATAATAAAATTATTCCTAGTAAAAAATTAACATTAATGTTTAAAAATGTTATTATTTTGCTTCCTAAAATGGAACCAAATAAAGGCATAAAGAAATGTAATATTCCTACTAGTATGGGAAAGAATAACATTTTCTTTTTGGAAATATTAAATGTACCAATAGATAAACTAATAGAAAAAGTGTCCATAGAAAGAGATACACCAATTAGAAATAATGAAATTAATATGGCCACTTTTATCACCTAATTAAAGTATATTTGTCTTATTTAAATTTATTAATTAATTTAGTAGCATATAATTCATATTTAGCATTTGATAAATCTTCCCTCTCATCAAGTAAACATAAAGGAGGAAATAAAACGCACCACCAATTATGACCAATGCCTTCACCTATAGTTATAACTAAACTTTCATAATTACCAGCATTATATTCTATTCCTTTATAATTTTTGGTGGGAAAATAATTATTACCATAGCTTATATCATATTTAACATTATATTTTTTTAAGATATTATCAACATTATCTAAATTATTAGTAATAATATTTCTAGCTTCATCTACATTTTTAGCATTACCTATTAAATTATATAATTCTTTTTCGACATCATTTTTAATAGTTAATTTTAACTCTTGATCTTCTTTGGTATCGCTATTGGCAATAATGCGAAAACGAATAGCATTATCAGGAATTAATATATGCTTACTTTCATTAATACCTACTAAAACTACTATTAATATAAATAAAAAAACAATAATCTTTTTCAATATTTATTCACCTAACATAATATTGATAAGAAAATTGTTATTTTATTCATATAAAAACTAAAATTTACTTTGTTAATTCATTATTACTTATAAATATATATCTATCATAATTATTATAATCTTTTTCTAATAAAACATAAGCATTTGGTAAATACTTTTTTACAATATTAGTTATATCTTGACCTTCTTTATTTCCTATTTCAAATGCTATTAGATAATTTTTATTCAAATTATCTTTTGTTTCTTTTAATATTAAATCATAGAAATATAAACCATTATCTTTGGCATAAATAGCATTTTGTGGTTCATATTTTATTTTTTTATCAACATTACTATTAAAAGGTACATATGGAGGATTACTAATAATTAAATCATATTTTTTATTGATTTTAAATTCAGTAATATCTTTAGTAATAAAATTAATATTAACATTATTAATAGTGGCATTTTCTCTAGCAAGTAAAATGGCTTTATCGCTAATATCAATGGCATCAATCTCACAAATTAGATGCTTTTTTAAAGCTATAGAGATGCATCCACTACCAGTACCTATCTCTAATATACTGGGATTATTAATATTTAAATATGATAAATATTTAATTGTTTTATCTACTAAATATTCTGTTTCAAATCTTGGTATTAAAACATTTTCATTTACTTTGATTATAGAGTCATAAAATTCTACATTACCAATTATATATTGAACAGGATATCCAGATTTTAATTTTTCTAAAGCTTTTGTTTGGTTTTCTTTAGGTACATATTTTTTAATTAATTCTTCATCAGTCATTTATTTTTTCTCTCCAAAATTAGTTTACGGATTTCTTTTTCTTCTTGATTTTGATTATTAGAAGATAATAAAAATTTAGTTACATCATTTATTTCATATTGTTTTGTAACTTCTCTACATACATAACAATATAAATCTTTAATATGTCCAACTTTTTTTGCTTTGCCAATTTTTCTTTGAATAGTTGTAATATTACCACACTTTGGACAAACTAATTCCGTTCTAATATATTTCAAAATTTTTCTCCTGCTAATTTTAGACGCATATCTTCAGTAATTAGGGCTTCAATTATTGGCTCTAAATGACCATCCATTACCCGGTCAAGTTCCATAATAGAAAAATTTATGCGATGATCAGTAACTCTATTTTGCGGATAATTATAAGTTCTGATTTTTTCTGATCTATCACCGGTACCAATTTTGCTTTTTCGTTCATAGCCAACTTCTTGAGCTTGTTTTTGCATCATATCATCATGTAATTTTATTTTAAGTAAACGCATTGCATTTTCTTTATTTCTAAGTTGGCTTCTTTCAGTTTGACAACCTACTACTACACCAGTTGGAATATGAGTAATACGGACTGCAGAATTGGCAGTATTAACTGATTGACCACCAGCTCCAGATGAATGAAATACATCAATTTTTAAATCACTCTCTTTGATTTCAATATCGACATCTTCAACCTCAGGCATTACTAAAACTGTGGCCGTAGATGTATGAACTCTTCCTTGGGTTTCCGTTACCGGTACTCTTTGAACACGATGTGAACCACTTTCATATTTTAGTTTTGAATAAACATTATCACCTTTAATCATACATTCTATTTGGGAAAATCCACCAGAAGTACCTTCAATTGAGTTTAAAACCTCTATTTTCCAGCCGTTAGATTCAGCATAGTATGAATACATTCTAAATAGATCACCAGCAAAAATATTGGCTTCATCGCCACCAGCGGCTCCTCTTATTTCCATAATAACATTTTTACCATCATTTTCATCTTTTGGAACAAGCATTATTTCGAGTTCACTTTTTAATTTAGCAAGCTTTTCAGTTAATTCTTCTACTTCCATTTCAGCCATTTCTTTAAGTTCAGGATCATCAATAACTGATTTTGCTTCTTCAAGTTGTTTATTAGTTTCTTTAAATTCATTATATTTATTAACTATTTCTTCTAAATCACTTTGTTCTTTAGATAAATTTTTTAATTTATTATAATCATTTAATATATCAGGATTAGTAAGTTCAACTTTCAATTCTTCATATTTTTTAACAATATTGTCTAACCTTTCAAACATGTTTAATCACCTTTTTTCAAGGAAAATTATATCATTATCCGCTAAAAGTAGCAAACTAAATATTTTATTTTAATTTATATGTATTTTTAATTATTTTATGAATAAAATATAAATGTAGTGATTTTGTTGTTACATTGTTGTAATATTGTTGACAATTAGTTAGTAATATGCTAAATTTAAATTAGAAATGAGGTGTTATAAATGGAAGCAACTAGTGCAATTAATGTTCAAGTTAATGCTAAAGATAAAAAAGAAGCAACAATTATTTTAAAAAATCTTGGCCTTAATATGAGTACAGCAATTAATATGTTTCTAAAACAAATCATTAAAAATGATGGTATTCCTTTTGAAGTGAAAAATCCTAAGCCAACTAAAGAATTATTAGAAGCCTTACAAGAAGGTGAAGATATCATTAAAGATATTAAAGCCGGCAAAAGAAAAGGATATAATAATATGGATGAATTAATAAAGGCATTAAACGAGGACTAAAATGAAATATATAGTTGATTATACTACTAGATTCAAAAGACAACATAAAATGCTAAAAAAGCAAGGTAAGGATTTAAATAAACTATATAATGTTATTGAAAAATTAGCAAATAATGAAAAATTAGACATTAAATATAAAGACCATCAATTAATAAACGATAAAACATATAAGAATTGTAGAGAGTGCCATATTGAACCAAATTGGTTACTAATTTACAAATATCAAGATGACGAATTAATATTGCTATTATTTGCAACTGGAAGTCATAGTGAAATTTTAAATAAATAAAAACATATCCAATTTATTTTTTAGATATGTTTTTTTCATTTGTATTAATTTTTGGCATTATATGAATATTACAATGCTTAACTAATTTAAATTTCTTTTCAATTTTATGATGAATTTTTTGAGCTATTTCATTGGCGTCATTTAAAGTCATATTACCATCAAAAGCAATATCTGCATCAATATATATCTTACTACCAAACATTCTTGTTTTTAAATTGTATATTTTAATGTCTTCATGCATACCTAAAATAACATCAACTATTTCTTTATTAGTTTCATCATCGCAAGCAGTATCAAGCATTTCTTCTGTTGCTTGCATAAATATCTCAATAGAGGCTTTAGCAATTAAAATACATATAAAAACACTACATAAAGGATCAAGAATAGGTAACCCTAAACGAGAACCTAAAATACCAATAAATGAACCAATAGATGATAAAGCATCACTACGATGATGCCATGCATCAGCTTCCATTGATGATGAGGCTATTTTTTTAGCCGTACGCATCGTATAATAAAACATTATTTCTTTAACAATAATAGATATAACTGCAGCCCATAAAGCAAGATATCCTGGTGCAGTTAATTTACTACTAAAAAACACGGCTTTTATACCCATATAACCAATACTTAAACCAGTAACTAATAAAATAAATGATAATATTATGGCAAAGACTGATTCAATTCTCTCATGACCATAAGGATGTTCTTTATCTGCTTTTTTACTAGACATCACAAGACCAAAGATTACAATAATGGTAGTAATACTATCAGTAAGAGAATGAATAGCATCAGAAATCATTGCTTGTGAATGAGCAATTAAACCAGCAACAAATTTAAATACAAACAATAAAGAATTGATAATAAGAGTAATTGTTGATACTCTTACACCTATATTTTGAAATACTTTTTTCATATTTCTAAACATTCCTTTCCGCTTCACTTCGTTTGCTTAAGCCACAAACGAACATGAAAATACATTTAATTTCTTGTT
>CANQDM010000037.1 GCA_947591505.1 uncultured Bacilli bacterium
ATTAAAAGAAGAGAATTTTCCTTTTCCAAAACAAAAAAAGAGCTAAATGAAATTATTTCATTTCATTACAGCCACTTAATTTTTATTAAACAAAGTTATTTTATCATTTTTATCAATTGTAAGTAAGGTAATATTATCGAGTTTTAATTTTTTTTCTTTCAAATATTTATTAAACCAACTAATAGTTTTCTTGGCTTTTTTAAGTTCATTATCATTTAGAACACCATCTACTACAATAGTATAATTTAATGTTTGCTTTTTACTATTCTTTTGAATATTATTTTTTAAATCATTACCGGTAATTGGTTGATTTTTACCTTTTAATAGTATAGATATATCACCAGATGGCTCTAAAACTGCACAATCTAGTTCATTAATATCAAAACAACCTTTAAGCCTACAGTTTTCTAAAAGTTTAGCAACACTTAATTTAGCAGTTTCTAAATTGTCATAATTAAAATTATCATTTTCAAATAATACTAAAGGTTCACCATCAACAATTTCTTCAACAGTATGACTATGATAAGATATTAAAGATGTAACATAACCAATAACACCAAATACTAAAAGGGCAATAATCCCATCATAAAGTGGTGTATCAATACTTATGATAGAATCAGCTGTAATAGATCCAATTGTTATACTTAAAATGTAATCATATAAAGTTAAATTTTTAATTTGTTTTTTACCGAGTGTTTTAACTATTATAAAAAGTAGAGCAAACATAATTAAAGATCTTATTAAAATTTTCATGCTTATATCACCTATTTTTAATATGGTTAGTTTTTGTTAATATATTACTATAAAAATTTTAAAATTTATTTTATAATAAATATATGGAGTGAAATTATGCGAGAATTAAAATTAAAAAAATGTCTAGAATGTAATAGTTTAGTTAATGTAATGAACAATGGCGAAAAACTTATTTGTTGTGGTAAGGAAATGGTAGATGTAAAAGCTAATTCCACTGATGCTGCCTTTGAAAAACATGTTCCAACTTATGAAATAAATAATAATAAGTTAGAAGTATCAGTTAATCATGTTATGGAAAGTGATCATTATATTGAATGGATAGCCTTTGTTACTGATAACAGGGAAGAATTTGCTTATTTAGAACCCGGAATAGATGCAAAAGCAGAATTTAAATATAATAAGGGAATCTTATATGCATATTGCAATAAACATGGTTTATGGATGCAAGAAGTAGAATAAAGATTATTTGACAGAAATACATATTAAAAATATAATAATAATTGAAAGTAATTTGGTAGGTGATAACTGTGGGTAAAGTATATGATATGGTATATAATTTTAAAAGAAAGTATCCTGGTGGCTTAGTTTTTCGAATAAAACAACATGCTCAAGTTGTTGAAGACTATATTAATCCTGGAGAAGAAGTAAAGTATGCTTTCTGTGCGCAAAAAAATGAAAAAATGAGTGAAATATTTAATTCATATGTTATATGTCTTACTAATAAAAGAATATTACTTGGACATAAAAGAATGGTATGGGGTAGTTTCTTATCTACTATTACACCAGATTTATATAATGATATGCAAGTTTATCATGGCCTTTTCTGGGGTAAAATAACTATTGATACCGTTAAAGAAACTGTCGTTCTTACTAATATATCCAATAAAGCATTAGATGAAATAGAAACTACTATTTCAGAATTTATGCTAGAAGCAAAGAAGAAGTATCAAAATGAAGAAGAAAGAAACTAAATTAATAATCTTTATTAGTATTTTAATTTTGTTATTTTCTTTCTTCCTTTTTTTAATTTTTAAACCATATAATTATGAGAAAGAATATAAAATAGATAAATTTACTATTAAAGAAAATTATAATACAAAAACAAAAGAATATACTTTCTTAGTTCAAGATAAGAATCTAACTTACCCCTTTTTAATAAGTCATAAATATTTAAATAAAAGAGTTTTAATAAAAGATATTAAGGTTTTTCAAGATAAAAATAAAGATGAAACATGTATTTTACCTATTTCTTCTAAATTAGATTTTTATCCATTATGTAGTAAAGACAATGTTATATACACTTATAATCTAGCTAATATTAAAATAAAAGACTTTAAATATCCTAAACAAGATGATTATAATAAAACTTATCAAAAAATAACTATTCATAATTATCAAGACAATTCTTATCTTTTATATAATTACAAAGGTTTTTATTTAATAAATAAAAAAGATAATAAAAATATATCATTATTTAAAAAAGACGTTTATACTATTGATTTACTATATCAAATGAATAATTATTTAATTATCCCTGATTATAATGAAGATCATTATTTTCATAAATTCTATGTTATTGATATATTAAATGGTAAAAAAAGAGAAATAGAATTTGAATTTGGTATCTCTTATGATAGTATTTATTTAGGAGATTACAAAAACAAAATATACTTATTAGATAAAAAGGAAGAAAAAGAATATAGAATAGATCTAAATAAATTAAAAATTGAAGAAATAGATTATCAAATATTAGAAAATAATAAAATGGTTGATAAAGATTTTAAAGATATTATTAATCATAAATTAAATTTCTTAAGTATAGATGAATGGCATTATCAATTAAAAGATAATAATTTATATTGGCTTGTTAATAAACAAAATATTAAAATAAGTAATAAAAATGTTAGTAAAATAATTAAAAATGATAAAGATACTATTTATTACTTAGTTGGGGATGAATTATATTTGTACAATAATTATTTAGGAGAAGTTCTACTTTTAAGTAATTTTGAATGGGAATTTAATAACAATAATATGATTTATCTAGATAAATAACACAATTTTAGATTTAACATACTTTATATTAGAGGTGTGTTAAATGTTTGAAAGTTATCGATTACAAAAAGGGGAAGATTTAAAGGATGTAGCAGAAAAATTTCATACAACAGTTAAAACTTTACAAGATATCAATAATTTATATTATTTAGATAATTTAAGAGAAGATATGGAATTAATAGTACCAACTAACGCTAAAGATTATTTTAATTATTATGTAGTAGAAACTGGTGATAGTTTGTATGCTATTGCGAGAAAATATAATATTAATCCCGAACTTTTAGCTAGTATGAATGGTCTTAATATGGAAGATTATATTTATCCAAATCAACAATTATTAATACCCAAAAATGGTTATTCATATTATATAACTGCTGAAGGAGATACTATAGATGAAGTTATTAAAGTATTTAAAAGTAATGAAGAAAAATTTTTAAAAGAAAATCCAACTATCTATCTAATGGCTGGTCAATTACTTGTTAATAAAAAATAAGATGCTAACAAAAAGTTAGTATTTTTTTAGAATTTATATGTTAAGTAAAATCTATTTACTTTCATATAATTTACTTTTTTTCTGGTTTTTGTTATTATTATAAGAGAAGAATAAAATAGGAGAATAATTATGATATTAAAAAAACCATATGCCTTTTTAATAAAACATTTTCGTTTAATAAATTTAATTATTACTGCTTTAACTGGTTTTATTACTTATAAGAGTTATCAAATTGTATCTTTTTTTAATAGCTATGTTAATAATAATTATTCAGGAACTTTTTATTCTGGCTTTTATCAAGAATATGTTTCATCACTAATAATATTTATATTAGTTTTAATTATAATTGGAGTTGCTGCTATTTGTTTATTATTTGCATATAAAAACAAAAAAATAAAATCTTATTTTTTTAGTTTATATTACTATATTGTTCTATTAGTAGCGTTTATTGTTGTACGTAATTTAATGGTTGGTATGGAAGAAAAATTATTATCTGCTGAAGTAGCTAGAATTTGCCGTGATATTTCTATCTTAGCCATATCGTTGCAAATACCATTAGTAATTATTTTCTTAATTAATGCTTTTGGCTTTAATCTTGGCAAATATAATTTTAAAGATGATTTAAAAGAACTAGAAATATCTGAACAAGATAATGAAGAAGTAGAAATTACTCTTAATCGAGACACAACAAAATTAAAAAGAACATTTAGGAGATTTAAAAGAGAATTTGCCTATTATTTAAAAGAAAATAAATACTTTTTTATCTTGATAGTAGTACTAGCAATAGGAGCAATAGGCTATATGATTTATAAATCTTCTAATAATGTAGTTGATAGGGTATATAGTCAAAGTGATGCTTTTAATATGAATAATTTAACATATAAAGTTGAAGATAGTATTATTACCAATTTAAATTATAATGGCGATATAATAGAAAAAGATAAATATTATTTAGTAGTAAAAATGTATATTGAAAATAATAATCAAGATGATGCCACAATAGATTATAAAAATTTTCGTCTAGAACTTGGTAAAGATAAATATGCTTACCCTGATTTAGGAAAAGGAGATTATTTTATTGATTATGCTAAAAATGTATATGTTAGTAATGTAAATGCTAACACTAAAAATACTTATGCTTTAATTTTTGAAATTAATAATAATGATTTAAAAAACAAATACCGTTTAAAAGTAAGTAATGGTGTAGCAGCAGTTGAAAATAATGTTGTTGGGCGTTTTAATTATGTTGTTCTTACACCAGTTATTATAGATAAAGTAAGTTTAGAAGGTACTTTTAAACAAAATAATGAAATATCATTTGTAAATTCTAATTTAGGTAAGAGTACTTTAACAGTGTCTAATGCTACTTTTACTGATAAATATATTTACGATTATCAAAAATGTAGTAATAATAATTGCTTAAATTATAAAGATATGTTAGTAATAAGTTATGCTCAAAAAAATAAAACTATTTTAGTAATGGATTATAGTTTTAAAATAGATGAGACGATACCTTTTTATAATAAGTCACATAATATTAGCAAATTTATTAATAATTTTGTTAAAATAAAATACAAAAAGAATGATATTGAAAAATATAGTAATGTTGAAAATATTACTCCTGAAAATATGAATGGTAAATTTGCTCTAGAAATATCTAAAGATATAGTTGATGCTGATGAAATATATCTTGCTATAATTATAAGAAATAAAGAGTATTTAGTCGATATTAAAAATTAAATATTTAAATTATTCTTAATATCTATAATTGCGTTATTGTTATTATGAATGGTTTTATAATAAATAATTAATAGTTTATTATAAAACTCTTTTTTATTATATAAATAATTACATTTAAAATAGGAATATAAATGGCATATCAAATTATATTTTTTTTCTAATGGTTTAATATAGTTATTATAATATTCAAAGTCATTTTTCATAAAGATCACACTTATATTATAACACAAACAGGACATAATAGTTACCGGACATAATAAATTTGCAATGTAAAAATATTGATGGTGATGTATTATGACAACTTTTAAAAGAGAGTTTAAATTTATAAGCAAAAAGGAAATGAAAAAGAGAATATCTTTAAATATAAAAAAATATCGATTATTAGCAGGGATTACCCAAGAACAATTAGCAGTTGATATTGATAAATCATATGATTTTGTGAGAAGGCTAGAGTTTACTAAGGGTAAAATTGGTTGTTCTACTTATACTTTATATTGTATTGCTGAAGTATTAAATACGAGTATTGAGAATTTTTTTAAATGATTATGCTATAATAATTAATGGTGATATGATGATAGATAAGTATATAGAATTACTTTTAAAAAGATGTTTACTTTTAAAAAAAGATACCCCTTTATTTATAAGTTATAATAAAATTACAGAAGAATTTGTAAAAAAAGTGGTAGATTATGCTCATAATATAGGCATTAAAGATATTTATTTAGATGGTAAAGATTCTTATTATGTACATGATATTTTAAAGAAAAGTACTTTAAAAGAAATAGAGACAAATAAAATGTTTGACTCAAGTATTTGGGATGAATATGCCAAAAAAGATGGGGCATTTTTAATGCTTGAAAGTGAAATACCACATTTAATGGAAGATATTGATCCGAAAAAAACCGCTAAAGCAACTTTAGTTAAAAGTAAAACCAAGCCAATATATAAGAAAAAACAATTAAATGGTGAACTTGCTTGGTGTATTGCAGCAGTTCCTAATATTTACTGGGCAGAAGATTTATTTTCAGAAAGTACTAATCCTTTAGAAGATTTTTGGAAGGTTCTTGCTCAAATTTGTATGTTTGATAAAAAGAGTCCAATTAAAGAATGGAATAAGTTATTAAAAAGTCTTGAAAAAACACAAAAAAAATTAAATAAATTAGAAATAACTAAATTGTATTATCAAAATTCACTAGGTACAGATTTAGAAATAACTTTACCAGAAAATGCTTTATGGTCTAGTGCTAGTAGTGATAAATGGCTTGTTAATATGCCAAGTTATGAAGTATTTACTACTCCAGATTATCGTTATACTGAAGGTATTGTTTATAATAGCAAACCACTTATTTATAGTGGGCAAATAATAGATAATTTTTATTTAAAATTTTCTAAAGGTAAAGTAGTAGAAGCCAAAGCAGAAGTAGGTAATGATACTCTTCAAAGTTTACTTAAGAGTGATAAATTATCAGCCTTTTTAGGAGAAGTTGCTATTGTTAATTATGATTCACCTATTTCTAATACAAATAAATTATTTAAGACAACTTTAATTGATGAAAATGCTGCCTGTCATTTAGCACTAGGTTCAGGATTTACTGAATGTATTAAAGATGGCAATAAATTAAATGAAGAAGAATTAGATAAATTAGGTATTAATTCATCTAAAAATCATGTTGATTTCATGATAGGCACAAAAGATTTAGAAATTTTGGCTGATACCAAAAAAGGTAAAATAACTATTATGAAAGATGGTAATTTAACTATATAATAATATAATACTTTTTTAAAATTAGTGTAAATGTATATTGATTTTTTACTATTTTAAAAGATAAATTTGTTATAATCTTATTAAGAGATGATTTTATGGGATTATTTAATAAAAAACAAAAAGAAAGAACTTATGAAGAAAATGGCTATATAATTGGGGTAGATAGCCATGTGATTTATCATATGCCAAGAGATTTGAAAGTTTATGTTTTACCAGAATCGGCAGTTGCTATAAGAGAAGAAGCAATATTTGATATTTCTCATAGTGTTGAACAAATTGTAGTTCCCGGTTCTTTTAAAAGGTTTGATGTTAATCTTCAATCTTGTAAAAATATAAAAAAAGTAGTTTTGAATGAAGGCGTAGAGGAAATAAATTGTCTTGTTAAAACTGGTAATGTTGATTTTGAATTGCCATCTACAATAAAAAAAATAGGAAAAGACAATTATCCTATTGTTAAAAATTTAGTTATTCCTAATGGGGTAGAAATAATTAAGCCACTATTTGCAAGTCATGATACTAATTTAATATCCGTTGATATTCCAGGTACATTAAAAAAAATTCCTGTTTATGCTTTTAATCAATGCAAGAATTTACAAACAATCATAATGCATGAAGGAGTAGAAACGGCAGAAATTAATTCATTTTTTAACACCAATAATCTTCATACCTTAAAAATTCCTAGTACATTTAATGGACGTATTGATTTAACAATGGAAGCAAGAGAAGGCACTAATCCTAGAGGAAATAGTAAGTATGATGGTAAAAATTTTGAACAAGAAAAAAAAGAAATTATGTCTGTTTTTATAAAACGTGGGGATAAAGATTACGAATTTAAAATTAAGCGTGGTGATTGTCCAATAATTAATATATCTCAAAATAACATTATTATTTATATAACTAATGGCCCAGGAATTGATATTAATTGTAATTCTCTTAAATCTGGTGTTTATCAAATCGATAACGCTAAGTTAATTGCAGTTGAAAATAAAGAAAAACCTGATCCGATTAAAAAGACAGATGAATTGCCGATTGAAGAACAAATTATAATTGCTTTTCAAGAAGCTTATAAAGAGTGTGTAGTAGCTCGTGAAGATTTTAAAAGTTTATCTTTTCAAGATAAAATAAAAGTAAAAAATTATATACGAGATAGTTTTATTAAAAATATAGAAATGACAGGGAAAATTAATACATCTTTTTCTGCTTTTGATAATTGGTTTAATAAAGCAATTAATGAAATTAATAGTATGGAAATTGATCAAGATAATATTAAACATAGGTAATCAAAAAAATATATAAAAAAGAATTATCGATATAAAGATAATTCTTTGTTTTTAATTGGAGGAGCCAGCCGGATTTGAACCGGCGATGGAGGTGTTGCAGACCTGTGCCTTACCACTTGGCTATGGCTCCGTAACAAGTATTATTTTAACTTAAAAATATATACTTGTCAATTTAATCATAATAAATATTATGATTAAATGTACTAACTTAGAATTTTTTTGTGACGCTTGACTCTCGGGGGGGGTATATTATAATAATCTTATAGATAATAGAGGTTATTATAATGAAGAAAGTAATAAAGAATAATTATAAATTTATACTAGGAATAATAATAGGATTAATAATATCAATAACAACAGTATATGCAGTAGAGGCATATATCGAAAGTAATAAAGTATCATTTGATAATAAACATACAAAAACAAATAATGTCCAAGATGCAATAGATGAATTATATGAGAGAAGTGGGATACATAAAGAAAAATGGATAGACAAAGAGTTAAATGGAGCAGATCCAGTATTAGAAGATCCATTAATACCAGTCGAGATAAAACCAAATGGAGATGTATATTATGCCAATCTAAATAGTGAATGGTATAACTATAGTGAAAAAAGATGGGCCAATGCGGTAATACTTGCAGAAGAACCAAGTAATAAAAATTATAAAGCAGGGGATAAAATAGCCGAAAATGATATTATAAGCTATTTTGTATGGATACCAAGATATCAATACAAAATCTGGAATATGGGAGACTATACAGTTGCCATCCAATCTAATACATTAACAGATAAAGATTTTGATACATCGCCAAATCATTTGTTAGGTAGCGCTAGAATAATCGATATAAAATTTGGCAGTGTTGAAAATGCACCTAAGATGAATGAAAGTGAAGCAGCAATAGATAAATATTATACACATCCAGCATTTACACTTGGAGAAAAAGATTTAAATGGCATATGGGTAGGTAAATTTGAAACAGGATATAATCAAAGCGGTAATAAAAAAGGGCCAATAAAGGAACTTGAAAAATGGACTCATGCTGGGTCTTCTTTAGAGAACACAGATAGCACTAAAATAATTGTAAAACCAGATGTATATTCATGGCGCAATATGTCAGTAAAAAGTATGTTTGAAGTATCTTATAATTATGATAGAAATTTAGATAGTCATATGTTAAAGAATACGGAATGGGGAGCTGCAGCAATACTTTCACATTCTGCCTATGGAATTGGTGGAGAAGTTAATATTAATAATTATTCTCAATATAAAACGGGTTATTCTTCATATAATTCTGATCAAAGTACTTTTGGTGGTACTTGTGGAACGAGTAAAGATGTTACGCAGCCATGGAATACACCAGTAGGCTATTTAGCAAGTACAACCGGTAATATAAGCGGTATCTATGATATGAGTGGCGGGGTTCATGAATATGTTGCGGGATATAGAGAAAGTTCTCTTGGCCAAAGCGGATTTGATAATGAAGATGATTTAAAGGGAAAATACAAAGACTATGTAAATATATACAATTCAAATAGTGATTGGGAAACTTATAATAATCGAATACTAGGCGATGCCACGGGAGAAATGGGGCCATTTTATCGGTATAATGATAAGAATGATGGTGCACGACCTCATACTACTTGGTATGGCGACTCTTGTAATTTTGTTAATAAAAATGCCCCATGGTTTACACGAGGAGGATTAAATAACAATGGACTAATATCTGGTCAATTTAACTTCCGCGTTGATCCTGGTAATGCTTTTGTAACTAGTGGTTTTCGTATTGCTTTAGCAGTGCAATAAAAAGCTGATAGATTCAATTCTATCAGCTATTTTTCTATTTTTATATCCTTTTTGTCAAAAGTTTTAGCAAGTATGCCATTTCTTAAAAGTATTTCATAACTTTTTTGTTCAATAATTAAATCAAATTCACCAATAAATTCATATATTCTTGGATTAAATCCTAATTTAAATCTATTTAAGCCACTATAAGGATTATCAACTTCAAAATTGCCAACTACACCATTTAAATCTAAATAATCAAATTTATCTTGATAGTATTTAATAATATTGTAATGTAAGAAATAATTAGGAGCAAATCTTTTATAATTTTTATCAAAAGCACTAAATACAATACTTACCATATTATTATGTTTAATAACTAATGCTCCAGCTAAATATACTTTGTTATTATCAGCTATACCTTTAGTAGCTTCCATAATATCATTTTTATATGATAATAAAACTTTATCGCTATTCATTTTAGCATTAATAACTTTTTCACTATTATTATTGGCTAGTTTAATATTTAATTTATTATTATGGGCAGCCTCTTCATCATAAATATACTGACTATTTTGTAAAAAAGCATTATAATCAATTGATACTAAAAATAAATCAATTTTATCATCTTTAGAGAATACAGTATAATAATCTTGATAATAAAATTCATTATTATCTTTTTTATTTTTCATTAAATTATAGAACTCTTTAATTTTATCTTTATCAACTAATTCAAATTTTAATCCTTTTCTAATAGCTTTTTTTATTTTATTTTTAGTATTTTTGTTTAAATTATCTGAAGTATAATTTTTTAAATCAATAAAAGCATTAAAGCGAGGAAGTTGAGCTTCAAAATACAAATTATCTGCTAATTTTTTATAATCATTATTTTCTAAAATATTTATTATATTTTTATTTTCATTATAAGTTACTATAAAGTTATTTGTATCTATTTCCCCAATTGGTAAATTAGGATTTACTTTAATAAAAATCACATTTTTTTCATAATAATATTCTTTTAATTTTGTAGTAAATTCTCTTACTAATTCAAGATTACTAAAATCAATTAAAAAACCTCTAGGAGCATAACCATAAAAGCATTTAATACCTATTGGTTTAATTAAAATTAATGATGCTGCAACAATATTATTATTTTCATCTATCATTCCAATTAAATCATAGTCATAACCAACTTCAGCCATTAGCATAGCATAGTTAATTGTTTGGTAAAAATTTGATAATGGATGATTTTTTTGAAAATCACTAAATTCTTCAATACTAAGGATTCGTAAATTCATACTTCACTTCCTTTTTCTAATTAAATTATTATAGCATATATTTCTGGAATTATAAAGAAAATGTTAGTAAAACTTTTATAAATAATTTTTATTTTACAAATAACTAAATTTATGATTTTTTTACAAAATTTAATTTTAATTTTTAAATTAAAATTAATAAATAAAAAAAGGCTTGTTTTGAATTGTACCCCAAAATTTAGACAAAAATAAAAAAAGAGGGTATGTAAGAAGTATAACTACTAAAGGTTATGC
>CANQDM010000038.1 GCA_947591505.1 uncultured Bacilli bacterium
ATATATTGGTTATTTCTAATTTCGAATATCCAAATCAAAATTTTATACCATTTCGAATATCGTTAAACTAATTAACAAAAACACGAAATAAATAGTACAATTTTAAAAAATGTTGTATAATTATATTTGAAGGAGTAGAGAATATGAAGAAAAAAATATTATTATTTGTAGCAATGTGTTTATTAGTGTTACCAATTACTACAAAAGCTATATCTATTGATAAGTATAATACACTAAATTTAAAAGAAGCTTTAAAGGATGAAGAAATTGATGAAGCTTTTAAAAGTTATAAAGAAACAGATAAACAAGTAACAATTTATTTATTTAGAGGCAAAGGTTGTGGTTTTTGTCGTGCTTTTTTAACATTCTTAAATAGTATTGTTGATGATTATGGCAAATATTTTAAAGTTGTTTCTTTTGAAGTATGGAATGATGAAGAAAATAGTGCTTTACTTAGTTCAGTAGCAGCCTTTTTGAACAAAGATCTTCAAGGAGTTCCATTTATAGTTATAGGAGATAAAGTCTTTGATGGCTATTCTGATGCTTATGATGAAGATATTAAAAGCACAATTAAAGAGTTATATGATAGTAAAGATAGATATGATGTTTTTGCTGAAATGACCGAAGAAGATTTAGAATTAACTGCTACTACACCAGATGCTGATATTACTGATGGAACTGGTGATGCAGCTAGTGAATATTCTAATACTTCTAGTGGTAAAGATATTTCTAATAGTGAAGTATTATTAATTACTTTCTTATTATTTATTGTAAATATTATAGTAGTAATTTCTTATGTTAATTATGAAAACAAAAAAATAATGCTTAAATTAGCAGAAAAATCAAAGAGGTAAATATGAAAAAAGTAATATTATCATTATTAATAGTGTTATCTGTTTTTACTTTAGCTAGTTGCGGTGAAAAAGAAGTAAAAAATACTGATGCTATTAAATTTAAAGAAGAATATGAAAAACTAAATGGCGAAAAAAATAAAAATGGTGTGACTTATAGAGAAGTCGAAATAGATGAAGATAATCCTTTTGTATTTGCAACTGCTGAAGAAATTCAAGAAAAAATAGATAATAAAGAAACATTTGCGGTATACTTTGGTTTTAATAGCTGTCCATGGTGTCGAAGTGTTATTACTACTTTAATTGAAGTGGCAGATGATTTAAATATTGATAAAATTTATTATGTTGATGTTTTAGACATTAGAGATACTTATGAATTAAATAGTAAAAATAAGCCAGAAAAAACTAAAGATGGTAGTGAGGGCTATAATGAACTTATTAAAAGTTTAGAAAGTGTTCTAAGTGATTATACACTAACAACAGAAAAAGGTAAAACTGTTAAAGTTGGGGAAAAGAGAATTTATGCTCCAAATCTAGTTAGTGTTGTTGATGGCAAAGCCCAAAAACTAAATACAGGTGTAAGTGAAATGCAAACTGATAGTATGATGGAACTAACTGATGAAATGAAAAAAGATACTTACGATCAATTTAAATGTGTTCTTGATTGCTTACAAGAAGATGTTCAAGTTTGCCAACAAGGTTGTTAAGAAAAAAATTGTAATAGATTAATCTCTATTACTTTTTTTGTTTTACTTTTTTTGTTATAATTATAATTGGTGGTTATAGTGAAAAATAAAAAAATTATTTTAGGGATAATTTTAGTTCTTATTATAATATTAAGTTTAATCTTTATTAATTTTACTAGTAAGAAGACATATATAATAAATTTACCTAATTTAGATAAAGTTGTTAGTTTAAGTATAGAGTATAATCATAGAAATAAATATATCAGTAATAAAAATAATATTAAAAAAGTATATGATGCTGTAAAAAAAGTTAATAAGACTAAACAAAAAAGCGAAGAAAATAAACCAGTTGCGGGTGAAAGTCAAATGAAAGTTACTTTTTATTATGAAGATAGTGTAGCACAAATAGTTTATTTTTATAAAAAAAATGATAGTTATTATTTAGAAGAACCTTATAACGGAATATATCTAATAGATAAATCTATTTATGATACCGTGTTTAGTTTGCAATAAATCATTAATTATAGTAAAATCATTGTAGGTGGTAAAACAAATGGATAAAAGAAATAAAATTATTTTAATTGTAGTATTGCTTTTAACATCAATCGTTATAGCAATATGTATATATTCTATTATAAATAATAATCATGTTAATAATAGTGACGCTAATAAATTTAGAACTGAATACATGGAATTAAATGATAAAATAAATGAAGCAGTTGGTAAGACTTATCCTTTAGTAACTATTTCTGCTGATAATACTGTTAGATACATATCTCCTAAAAAAGCAGTTAAAATGTTAAAATCAGATACAGGCATAATTTATTTTGGCTTTAGTAATTGTCCTTGGTGTCGTAGTTTAGTTTCTATTTTAACTGATGTAGCAATAGAGAAAAAAGAAAAAATTTATTATGTTGATATATCTGATATAAGATCTTCATTCATTATTGAAGATGGTAAATTAAGTAAGAATAAAAATGGTACTAAAGAGTATTACAATATTTTAGAAGAACTAGATGAATATTTAGATGACTATTATTTAGAAGATGAAGTTGGTAACAAATATGATACTGAAGAAAAGAGATTATATGCACCGACTTTAGTAGCGGTAAAAAAAGGTAAAATTACTGGTATTCACTTTGGTACAGTTCCTTCTCAAAAAAGTGGCTATGATAAGTTAACTAGTGATGAAACAGAAGAATTAAAAGAGGATATTACCAAATTGATTAATAAAAATAACAAATAAAATTTACAAGAAAATAATTGTTTACAAATATATTTATTGATATAATATAAAAAGATAAATAGGGTGAAATAAAATGGCAAGAAAGAAAAAAGAAAAAGTTATATTAGAAAATGTTGAGTTAAAACCACAAACACTAGGATATACTTATCAAAAGAAAAATAATGTTGGAAGAGTTATCTTTATTTTTATTGCCTTTATCTTAGTTGTTTATTTTATTGATGATATTAGTATATTTTTTAATAATCTTTTAGGTAGAGAGACAGCCCCTACGATTGAAAATAATGCCAATAGTAAAGATAAAAATAATCAAAATGAAACATCTACAGAACCGGAAATAGAATATTATTCTTATTCTGATGATTTAAAGATTAGTTTTAATGGTCTATCAATAGATGATTTTAAATTAGGAAATGATGCTTTGGCATTTGATGTTAATAATCTAAGTTTAGAAAAAATAGACTTGGCTAATAAAAAAATATTTTTAGAAACATATGATGAAAATAAAACTTTATTAGAAAGATTTAAACTTGATATTAATGTGGTTGCTAATAATTCTAAAATAACACTTGCATTGAATATTAAAAAGCCTTTTAATTATATGACTATTTTAGAAAAAGATGTTGATGATTATCCAGCATTAACATTAAATAGTAATGCCAATGGTGAAAGCTCTATAAGTTGTGTTAAAGATAAAGAAATAATTACTTATACTTTTAAAGAAGCTAGTTTAATAAAAATTAATCATAAAATAGTAGATAATGATATAAATGGGGTAGATTATAATACTAATTTAAATAATTATCAAAATAAAATAAATAGCTATAAAGTAGTTTCCGGAGTTGAAGCTAATTTCAATAATAGTTTAACAGGTTATACAGCAGATATAAATATAGATTTAGCCAAGGTGGATTTAACTAAATTAAATGAGAAATATTATTATACTTATCATGAAGATGCTAAGGTTATTAACTATGAAATGCCTGCCTATGGTTTTACTTGTAATTTAATGTAAGGGGAGTTTATGAATTTACAAATCCAAGATTTTGAAGGACCATTTGATTTACTTTTACATTTAGTAAGAGTATCGAAAATGGACATTTATACGATTAATATTAGAACAATTATTGAGCAATACTTAGATTTTATTAATAGTATTGATAAATATAATATAGATTTAAGTAGTGAATATTTAGTAGTATCAGCAGAACTCATTCATTTAAAAAGCAAAATGCTTGTTAATAAATGTGATGATGAAGAGGAAGAAGATGAAGAAGAATACAGCATTAAAAGTGAAGAAGATTTAAGAAATAAATTAATTGAATATGAAAAATATAAAAATATGACAGAAACTTTTAAAGCTTTGGAAGAAAATAGATTAGATTATTATACTAAATTGCCAGAAAACTTAAGTGACTATGTTGATGATGATCATATTATTAATAGTGATGTTTCTCTAGATGATTTATTAAAAGCGTTTTTAGAAATGCAAAAACGTATTAATTTAGAAAAGCCAATTACAACTAAAATTACGAGAAAAGAATACAGTGTAAAGGCTAGAATTAAAGAAATAAGAAATATACTAAAATTAAAGAAAAGAATTGAATTTACTGAATTGTTTGAAGTAGTAACTAAGGAAAACATTGTTGTAACATTTTTATCTCTTTTAGATATGAGTAAAAACAATGAAATATTATTAAAGCAGGATAGAGCATTTAGTAAAATTATTATAGAAAGTAAGTGAAGTAATGAATAAACGTGGAGTTTTGGAAGGGCTACTTTTTGTTGTTGGCGATGAAGGAATATCTTTAGAAGATATTTGTAAAACACTGGAAATTAAAGAGAGCGAGGCAAAAGAATTATTAACCGAATTAAAGCGTGAATATGAAAGAGAAGATCGCGGTTTAAAAATAAGCTTTTTAGGCAATGTTTTTAAATTAACAACAAAAAAAGAACATAAAGAATATTATCAAAAATTAATTAATACTAAAGAAGAAGTACTATCACAATCACAATTAGAAGTTTTAGCTATCATTGCTTATAATGAACCAATAACTAGAATTGAAATAGATAATATAAGAGGTATAAGTAGTGCATATATAGTTAAAAAATTAATGAGTAAAGATTTAATTAAAGTGGTAGGTAAAAGTGATTTGCCAGGAAGACCTAATTTATATCGTACTACAAGAGAATTTTTAGATTGTTTTGGTTTGTCTTCTTTAAATGATTTACCAGATATGATAAATGTTGAAGAAGATAGTGAACAAGAATTATTTAGTAAAAATAATGTTGAAGAAAATATATAGTATAAGTAATTTAATTATGCTATAATATTTCTAGCTTGCTCATATGGCGAAATTGGTAGACGCGATAGACTCAAAATCTATTTTCCTCTGGAAGTCTCGGTTCAAGTCCGAGTATGAGCACCAATTTTAAAATTAATGACATTAGTCATTTTTTTAATGGGCAATAGTAATTTGTTATAAAAAAGAATTATCATAAAATACATAAGAAAGGATGTTTTTAATGATGTATTACCCTAAAAATAATTACCCTGTAACTAATTTGAATAATAATGATAGATATTTTTTAGTACCATTTTTAGGAGGAGCTTTACTAGGTGGAGCAGCAGTTGGACTAACACGACCAAGACCAATTTATAATGTAGCCCCAAATCCTGGACCTAACTATGGTGGAGGTTATTATAATTCACCATATCCATATGGTAATTTTAGTTATAATTATTATTATCCAAGACCATTTTAAAAGATTACCGCTTGAGTAATCTTTTTTAGTAGTATTAAATTAAAAATGCTTCAATTATAATTTGTTTGGTTTTGTCTTTTTGATCACAAGTAGTTAATACTAATTTAGAATAATTGTCTTTATTTATTTCAATTGTTCCATCTTTATTTTCTTCATAAATATTATTAATTTTATAATAGTATTCATTGTTGTTATAATAAATGATTATTTCATCATTAATGCTAAGTTTATATAAATTTTTAAAAAATGATTTTCGCCCATTGCCAGAATGAGCAGCGATAGCTAGCAAACTGTTTTCTTGATCGGGCATAGATGAACTTTTTAAAACTTGGATATTTTTATTAACATTATTATTTTTATTATCAATATTATAAAATCCTTTACGTAAATTAATAGCGGGTATTTCTAATATTCCAATATAATTATCATTATTTACTTTAGGATAACTAGTATCATTTATGGTGGTATTAAAATACTCATTAATTAATTTTTGTTCTTTTTTATTATCATAATATAATGAAAAATAATAAATACTTAAATAAATAATAGTACTTATAAGAATAATTAAAGATATTCTAATTATTTTCTTTTTTGGCATAAAGATAAAGTCCTAAAGATATAATAATATTTATTATACCTATTATATTAACTATTGTATTTTTATTATCTAATGTTTTTGGTACAGATAGTACTATTCTTTCATTTGTCATATTAGCTTTGATAACTTCACCATCTTCAGTTATTTCAAAGAAATTTTTACTATCATTTAAAACATAACCTTCTGGTGCTTCACATTCAACAAAGTAGAATTTACCAACAAATAGATTAGGTATTTTGATATTACCATCGGCATCAGTATAACCTTCAAATATTAAAGTACCATTTTCATAGTCATCTTCATAAGTATATACTTGAATTTTAGTGTTAGGTAAAACTTCTCCGGTAGAAATATCACTTTTATTAAATTCAAAAGTTCCTTTAGGTAAATAGTTTTTGAAAGTAAAAGATAGACTTACAATATCAGTATATTGATCTTGATATTTAAGTTCAAAATAATGCTTAGTTTTATCTAATATATAACCATCTAAAGTTTTACTTTCTACTAAATAATATTTTCCCAAATATAAATTTTTAATATTAATATACCCATCTTTAGTAGTATAACTATCTATCAGAGTATCTTTTTTATAAATAAGTGTGCCATCACCAGAATGGATATCATCACTTGCATATAATTCATAAATTACTCCGTCTAAATCTATATCTTCATAGTGAAAAGTATTATCTTCTAAAGATACTTTTTCCCCAACTTTATGAATGTTTACCTCACCCATAACTTCTTTATTTTCAAATCTTACTTCTAAAATAACTCCAAGTTCATCATCATAAATAAAATCAGAATTATCATTAATTGAAAATAATAGTGGTGTTTTATTCCATAAATAGCCTGGTATTAATTGGTTCTCAACTTCTTCAATTTGGTAGTTACCAGCTTCTAGTAAATAAGGTGTAATAAACATTCCATCTGTTGTTTCAAATTCACAAATTTTTTCTGCTTTTGGATAAGTTACATTTTGACAAACATATTTATTAGTATCTAGATTTTTAATTTTAAATTTAATTCCATCTTTCATTAAAACCTTTTTAGAATTACTATCAATTTTGACTAATTTTAATCTTGCCATAACTTCACCATCAGAAATTACTTTAGTCAGTGGTTCATCATTTTCTACAACAATTTCAAAATCTTTTATTTTTTCAAATCCTTCTGTTGTAGATGTTTGCTTAACAATGTATGTTCCAAAGGGAAGAGTAAGACTTATATGTCCATCTTTATCTGTTGTTTTAGTCGCTACTAATTTGTTACTAGATTTTAGATAAAATTCAAAAGTGACATTAGGTTCAGATGTAAGTATACCAGTTTTGCCATTATTAATTACTTTATAAAATTCTATTTTTTTCTCAATAACTTTTTCGTATACTTTGACACTCGGATTAAGATTATCTTCAGTAATTTCAAAGTAATATTTTTGATTATCTAAAGTATAGCCTTTACTTGGTTTTATTTCTTTTAAGTAATATCTTCCTAATTTAGGCAAGTTAGGACTAGTAACTTTAGAATTACTACCTATTGTTACTTCTGTAATTTTATTATTATCACTATCATAAATACCATAGATGGCTCCCTTTAAAGTAGCATCTCCTTTAGGGGTAATTGATAAATTATCTTTATCCAATTTTTCTACTGTAACTTTGCCACCTAAACTTTTGATAGTTATATTAATAAATATTTCTTCATTAAAACCAAAGTAACCCATTTTTTGTGATACATCATCTATGCCGGCATATAATGTTGTTAATTTATCAGTATAATGCTTTTTTCGTAATGTAAGATTAATTGTTCCAACAGTTTTAGGAGTAACTTTTAATGTGTTTCCTTCAATTGATGCAATAACATCACTATTTTCTTCAACACTATAATTTGATAGGATATTTTTTCTATCTACTAGAGAATATTCTTTTCCAACAGTAGCAGTTACTTCACTGCCAGCAAAAGATGGCATATTATAATGATTATCTATTAAGTCATTTATTTCCTTTCGTTCCGTACTTATATCGATAAAGTCACCATATCCTGATGCTTCAGTCCAATATTCAACTTTTCCATCACCGGTTAGTTCCCAAATAAGGGCTTGAGTAGCCATTCGATATTTTAATGTTTTATGAGTAGGATAGTCATAACCATAATAGCCAATTAATTGCATTCTTTGATTTATCTCATCACTATAAGGTGAAGTAGTAAGATTACCCATTTCTTTGTAATCTAATGTAGTAATATGAGTACCCGGTTCAATACAGTAAGTTGTGTTGCCATCAATCGTGTACTCAAAAAATTTTGCCGAAAAATATCCCTCGCTTCCTCCTTTTCTAACATACCAAACATTATCAATCGGTGTTTTAATTAACTCAGATGCATTTACACATTTAATATTACTAAATAACACTACTGCGAGTACCGCTAAAAATTTCCAATATTTTTGCAAATATTTTTCCTCCTTTCACTTATATTATTCGTCACTCATAAGTCAATTTCCTTTTTTTTGAAGAAAATTTTCACAAAATTTTCACAAAAGTAGTGGCTTTCGCTATTTTATGACAAATTTCGATCCCATTTTAAAATTAATTAAAAGATGAATAAAAAATTTATAAATTGCTCATTATGAACATAGAATTATAAAGGAAGAATGGGAGAATATTTATGTTTAATAATTTTGGTGTCCATGTAGCAAATATTTTTAAAACTGCCGAAAGGGAGCGATATGCACTTCATCATCCCTATGTTGGAACAGAACATTTACTTCTAGCTATTCTTTTATGTGATGAAGAAATTGCTAATTACTTAAAAAATTATAAACTTACTTATGAATCTTTTAAAAAAGAATTAACTTTAGTGGTGGGAAGCGCTACTAAAGCTAGTGAATTTAATTTATATACGCCTCTTTTAAAAAGAGTAATTAATAATGCCCTAGAAAATGCGAAAGAAAATAATAATGGTTTAGTTACTCCTAAACATTTAGTACTGGCTATCTTAGAAGAAGGTGAAGGAATTGCTATTCGACTTTTAATAGGCATGGGTATTGATATTGATGAAATGTATGAGTCTTTAAATAAAAGTAATAAACTTACTAGTAAAAAATTAGAAATATATGAAACGGGTATTTTACTTAATGATACAGTTGATTTTAATGAGTGTGTCATAGGCAGAGATAAGGAAATTGATCTAATTATTGAAACAATTTTGAGAAAGAAAAAAAACAATCCCATTTTAATTGGGGATGCTGGCGTAGGAAAGACTGCCATAGTCGAAGAACTTACCCGTCGCATTATGAAAAGAGAAGTGCCAGATAATTTATTTGATACGAAAATTGTGGCTTTAGAAATGGGATCTTTAGTATCCGGTACCAAATACCGTGGTGAATTTGAAGAGAAACTTACCAAAATAATTAAAGAACTCGAAAGTGAAGGTAACATCATTTTATTTATTGATGAAATTCATGCCATGGTTAATGCAGGTGGAGCCGAAGGAGCAATTACGGCCGGTGATATTTTTAAACCAGCTCTAGCCCGTGGTAAAATTAAAGTAATCGGGGCAACCACAGTCGAAGAATATAATAAATTTTTCTCCGGTGATAAAGCTTTAATGCGAAGATTTGAAGTCATAAATGTTTCAGAACCAAAAACTCGTGAAACCAAAGAAATACTTTTAAAGGTCAAAAGTGAATATGAAAGTCATCATAATGTAATTATTCCGAGTAAAATGATAGATAAAATAATTTATTATACCGATAAGTTTATTACTACTAAGAAAAATCCCGATAAAGCCATTGATTTTTTAGATTCAGTTTGTGCTAAAGTTAAAACGCAAAGTAACAATAGTTTAGCTAAAAAAGAATTATATAAAAAACTAGAAGAAATAAAAAAACTTAAAGAAGAAAGTATTAAAGAAAATAATTATGATAAAGCCTTAGAGTTATATCAAGAAGAATTAAAAATTAAAGATGAATTAAAACATTATCAAGTAAATAAAAAACCTAAAATACAAGAAAGTGATATTATTAGTGTTTTAGAAAATAAAACGAATATGATATTTACCAAAGAAAAACTAAGTTTCTTAAAAGATATTGAAAAACAAATAGATAAAGAATTATATAATGTTACTAATTATACGAAAATTATTAGTAATTTAATTAAAAATAATTTATTAAATAAAGAAGGATTTTTAAAAGTATATTTAGAAGGAGGTGCCTTTTTAGGTAAAAGTACTATTGTTAAAAAATATGCTGAGAATATTCCTGGAGCAACATTTTTAAGAATTGATTTAAAAGAATATAAAACTTCTTATGATATTAATAAATTACTAGGTACAACCCAAGGCTATGTTGGTTATAATGATGAGCATTTATTTAGTAGACTTAAAAATAATAATTTTACCATTATTTTATTTGATAATTATAAAGGAGCTCATCAAAGTATTAAAGATTTAATTAAAGATATTTTAAAAGAAAAAGTAATTACGGATAACAGAGGTGAAAAGATCTATTTTAATAATACATTTATCTTTATAACTGATGATACGATAAATGATAAAAAGATTGGCTTTAATAATAAGAATGAGATAGAAGAATATAATGAGTTATATGATTTAGTCGATGAAGTAGTTAAATTTAATAATTTAGATTTAGATACTTTAACTAATTATTTAAAAATTAAGAAAGTAAAAAATATTGATAAAATAATAAAAAACAGTAGTTATGAAAAATATAATTATAAGAATATTGAGAAATTAATAAAAGAAGATAGTTTGATTAAAAATTAGACTATCTTCTTTATATTTTTCTTTTTAATATTAATTGTGATGCTTGATAATGAGGCAAAATTATCTCTTTACCTTTTTCGGATAATTTATTATAACTTCTTTGTAATATATTTATTAAAAGTGTAAATCTAATTAAAAAGGCAAATAAAACTTGACTCCTCGCCGTGGTGGCAACAGGTTCAGGCCATGTGCTTTAGCACATAAATCTTTTCAGGATTTAGAGGCAATTTATTGCCGCAAGAAAATTTCTGGATATTAAACGAGAATAAAAAAAGAAGGTTAATTGACCGAAAATAAGGGATAAAACGAAAGGTGGTGCGAGTTTACTCGCGAAATGTGCTTTCAGCACCTGGAAGGCAAAAAATTGCAATTCTATTGACTCGAGACTGCTGAAAAAGTATACGTAAATTTACAAAAAACGAAGAATTTTTAATGATACTATAAAAATGACA
>CANQDM010000039.1 GCA_947591505.1 uncultured Bacilli bacterium
CAAAAGCAAATTTGACAAAATTTTATCTTATGTTAAAATTTTAATAAATGGTGCGGTTGAAATTACAATTAAAAAAAATATATCACCAGTTATGCTGATGATATATTTTTCATGAAATTATCACAAAAAAGTACTAATATATAGGAATACTAAAAAATTAGTTGCAATATATTTTAATTGCTGATAAAATCTAATAATGGCAACAAATGAGGAGTGATAACATGTTTAAATTATTTAAGAAATTAGGAAAAAGAGAATTAATATATGCTTTAATTTGTGTGGTATTTATTTCTGTTAATGTTTATTTAGAATTAAAAATCCCAGATTATATGTCACAAATAACAGTGCTTGTTCAAACTAAAGGTAGTACAATGGCTGCTATATTAAAAGAAGGTGGCTATATGATGCTATGTGCTTTTGGCAGTTTGATAGCCAGTTTTGTTGTTGGCTATTATGCAGCTCAAGTTGCGGCTTATTTTGGCAAAATAATGCGTAAATCTATCTTTGAAAAAGTGGGTAAATTTGGTACCGAAGAAATTAAAGAGTTTTCCACAAGTTCCTTAATTACCAGAACTACTAATGATGTTACCCAAGTACAAATGCTTATTGGCATGGGTTTACAAGCAATGATTAAAGCCCCAATTATGGCATCATGGGCAATCTTTAAAATAGCAGGCAAAAATTTTTCATGGACAATGGCTACTGGTATTGGCGTAGTAATATTACTTATTACGATAGCTATTCTTATGTCTTTAGTATTTCCTAAATTTAAAATAGTGCAAAAGTTAACTGATAATTTAAATAGGATAACAAGAGAAAATTTAACTGGTATTAGAGTAATTCGAGCTTTTAATGCTGAAGATTATCAACAAAAGAAATTTGAAGAAGCTAATGAAGAGTTAAAAAATGTCCAATTATTTAATCAAAAAACTTTAGGCATTTTATCACCTGTTATGTCATTAATATCTTCTGGTCTTTCACTATCTATTTATTTTATCGGGGCAATTTTAATTGAGAAAGCTAATATGTTAGATAAAATTAATTTATTTGGGGATATGGTAGTATTTTCATCTTATGCAATGCAAGTATTAATGTCATTTATGATGCTTATTATGATTTTTGTTATTTATCCAAGAGCATCAGTATCAGCAAAAAGAATTTTAGAAGTATTAGAAACTGAGGAAAAAATTAAAGATGGTATAGTTACTGAAGGCAAAGAGGTTGGTACAGTCGAATTTAAAAATGTATCATTCAAATATCCTGATGCGGAAGAATGCGTTTTAGAAAATATTTCTTTTAAAGCAAATCGTGGTGAAACAGTAGCTTTTATTGGTTCAACTGGCAGTGGTAAATCAACTTTAATAAATTTAATACCAAGATTTTATGATGCTACCGAAGGAGAGGTATTAGTAGATGGTGTTAATGTTAAAGATTATAAAATAGCATCCCTTAATAATAAACTAGGTTATGTATCCCAAAAAGCAGTTATTTTTAGAGGTTCAGTAAATGATAATGTTTCCTATGGTGATAATGGTAAAAAGAAACCAAGTGATAAAAAGATAAAAGAAGCAGTTGAAGTTGCTCAAGGTAAAGATTTTATTGAGAATATGCCTGATAAATATAATGCTGATTTAGCGCAAAGTGGTACTAATATTTCTGGCGGCCAAAAACAAAGAATAGCAATAGCAAGAGCAATTGCCAGAGATCCGGAAATATATATCTTTGATGATTCTTTTAGTGCCCTTGATTATAAAACTGATTTTACTTTAAGAAAAGAATTAAAAAAATATACAAAAGATGCTACTAATTTAATTGTGGCTCAAAGAATTGGGACAATTAAAGATGCTGATAAAATATTAGTATTAGATGAAGGTAAATTAGTTGGTATGGGAACTCATAAAGAATTGCTTAAAAATTGTGCTATTTATAAAGAAATTGCTTTATCGCAACTTTCCCAAAGTGAACTTGAAAAAGATATGGAGGGATTAAAATGAATCATGGAAGACGTGGCCCCGGAGAAGTAGAAAAACCAAAGAATTTTAAAAAATCAATGCAAAGTTTAATTAAATATTGTCGTCCTTTCTTAGTATCTATTGTTATTGCAATAATACTTGCCATGCTAAGTGCAATACTTTCTATTATTGGTCCAGATAAACTAAGAGATATAACTAATTTAATTACCGAAGGCTTAATGGCTGGTATTGATATGGTTAGAGTAAGAAACATTTCTTTAGTTTTACTTACTATTTATTTAATCAGTGCCATATTTGGTTATTTACAACAATTTATTATGGCCATAGTTACTAATAAATTTTCGAAATTATTAAGAAAAGAAATAACCGAAAAAATAAATAGAATGCCCCTTAAATATTTTGATAAAAATAGTTATGGTGATATTTTATCTAGAGTAACTAATGATGTTGATACTTTAAGTATGACAATGAATCAAAGTTTAGGTATGCTTGTTAGTTCCATAACTCTTTTAATAGGATCAATTGTGATGATGTTTATAACTAATGGTATAATGGCTATTACCGCAATTACTTCAAGTATTATTGGTTTTATCTTTATGTTTTTAGTTATTAGTCGTTCGCAAAAATATTTCGATAGATTACAAAAAGGTATTGGCATACTTGATGGTCATATTGAAGAAATGTATTCAAATCATAATGTAGTAAGAGTTTATAATGGGATAGATGCAGCAAATCGAAAATTTGATGAAATTAATGATGAATTATTTGATAGCGTTAGAAAAGGTAATTTTTTATCTGGTTTAATGCATCCATTTATGGGCTTTATTGGTAACTTTGGTTATGTATGTGTTTGTATAGTTGGAGCAATACTTACTATGAATAATGTTATTGATTTTGGGGTAATTGTAGCATTCATGTTATATGTAAGATTATTTACGCAACCACTATCCCAAATTGCTCAATCATTTTCATCATTGCAATCTTGTGCAGCAGCATCAGAGCGAGTATTTGAATTTTTAGATGAAGAAGAAATGAGTAATGAAGAAAATTTAACGAAAGTACTTGATAAAGATAAAGTTAAAGGTGCCATTGAATTTAAACATGTTAAATTTGGTTATGATGAAGATAAAACAATTATTAAAGACTTTAATGTTTCCGTTAAACCAGGAGAAAAGATTGCTATCGTAGGTCCAACTGGTGCAGGTAAAACAACCATGGTTAACCTTCTTATGAAATTTTATGAAATTAATGATGGTGATATTTTAATTGATGGTGTATCTACTAAAGAACTTTCTAGAGAAAATATTCATGATTTATTCATTATGGTATTGCAAGATACTTGGGTATTTGAAGGATCTATTAAAGAAAATATTCGCTATAATAAAAAAGATGTATCTGATGAAGAAATTAAAAAAGTTTGCAAAATAGTAGGACTTGATCATTATATTAAATCCCTATCTCGTGGTTATAATACAGTACTTTCTGATAATGATACTTTATCTTCTGGGCAAAAACAACTTTTAACAATTGCTCGTGGTATGATTAAAGATGCCCCATTCTTAATTTTAGATGAAGCAACATCTTCAGTTGATACAAGAACCGAAGAATTAGTACAAAGGGCAATGGATAAATTAACTGAAGGAAGAACATCCTTTATTATTGCTCATAGATTATCCACTATTAAAAATGCTGATTTAATACTTATGATGGATAATGGTAATATAATTGAAATGGGTACACACGAAGAACTATTAAAATTAAATGGCAAATATGCAGAACTTTATAATAGTCAATTTGAAAGAATGGAAGATTAAATTCCATTCTTTATTTTGCTAATTTTCCTTGATAAGTATTTCTTTTTACCATTTCTTTATCAATATCATTTAAGACACAAAACTTTTTTAAAAGCCAAGTTGGTGTTATTAATTCTTCTTTTATGGGATCTCCAGTTATTCTTTCAATAACTATTTTAGGATTTAATAATTCTAACTGTTTAATCACAATATCAATATATTCTTCTTTCGTAAGTACATGAAATTTTTCTTTCTCATAAATACTTGCTAGTTCTGTATCTTTAGCAATATATAGCATATGTATTTTAACTCCATCAATTTTTAAATCATTTAATAGTTTAATGGTATTTAACATATCTTCTTCAGTTTCATAAGGTAGTCCATTAATAATATGGGCTACAACAAAGATATTTCTTTCTTTTAATTTTTTTACTGCCTCACAAAAGCATTTAACATCATGTCCTCTTTTAATATATTTTAAAGTTTCATCATTACTACTTTGCAAGCCTAATTCAACTGTTACAAAAGTTTTATGATTAAGTTCATCTAAATAATTTATGATATCTTCATCTAATGCATCAGGTCTAGTAGCAATAGCAATACCTACTACTTTTGGATTATTTAAGAAAAGTTCAAAATTTTTCTTTAAGATATTTAAGGGAGCATAAGTATTAGTACCAGCTTGATAATATGGTATGTATAAACTATTAGGCCATTTATGCTCTAATACTTTTATATTATTTGTAAATTGTTCTTCTAAAGATAATTTGCTATCAGTAATATTAGCGTTACTTCTGTTACTACAATAAATACAGCCGTTACCACTCACTTTATTTGGACACATTAAGCCCATATCTAAAGGTACTTTAAATACTTTGTTTTTAAATTTATTTTGATAAAAATAATTTAGAGTATGATATCTTTTATTATCTAGGGTATACTTAAACATATTTTCTCCTTTAGAGATATAATAGCAGTTAAAGAGAAGAAGTGCAAATAAATTTGTTAAAGATGTTAGATGTATTTTTTATAAAAGTATGGTAAAATAAGGCTTAGGTGAACAAAAATGCTAGTATATGGAAAAAATGTTTTAAAAGAATTAGATAAAAAAAAGATCAAAAAAATTTTTGTTAGTAGTAAAGAAGTTATTCCATATTTAAAAAGTGAAAATTTAAAATATAATGTTGTACCTAAAGCTAGACTTGATAAAATGGTAAGTGGTAATCATCAAGGAATAGTTATTGATATATTTGATTATAAATATTACACACTAGATGATTTAGATAGTGATTTTGTGGTTATTTTAGACCATTTAGAAGATCCGCACAATTTTGGAGCCATTATCCGGACTTGTGAATGTGCCGGAATTAAAAATATTATTATACCAAAGGATAGAAGCGTACTCGTAAATGATACCGTAGTCCATATTAGTGCCGGGGCCATTGAACATGTTCATATCATAATGGTTAGTAATTTAGTAAATGCTATTAATACTTTAAAGAAAAAAGGATACTTTATATATGCTGCTGATATGCTCGGTGAAAATTATCAAGATGTTTCTTATAATGATAAAAAAGCTTTAGTTATTGGAAATGAAGGTAGTGGTATCAGTAATATCGTTATGGACAATAGTGATGTTATCATAAGTATACCGATGAATGGCACATTAAATAGTTTAAATGCTAGTGTTTCAGCAGGTATACTTATATATGGAATGATGCGAAAATGATAGATTTAGATGAATTAGAAAAAACCAATGATAGTGAACTAATCATGCTTTATCGAGAAGATGATGAAGATGCTAAAAACATGCTTTTTTATAAGTATAAATTTATTATTGATATCTTAATCAAAAAATATCAACATTGGTTAAATGCTCTTAAAATAGATTTTCAAGAATTATATAGTGAATGCACGGTTGGTTTTAGTGATGCCCTTTATTGTTTTCAAGAAGATAAAGACTCGTCTCTGCCTACTTTTATAACTCTATGTATTGAAAGAAGAATAAGTGGCATTATAAGAAAATATAGTAGAGATAAATATAAAGTGTTACAAGATACTTATTCATTAGATTTTATTTATGATGATAGTAATGGCTCTTTAATTGAAACAATTAGTGATGAATATCATCATGATCCTTTAAAAAATATGGCCGAAGAAGAAGAATATAATGAACTAATATTTAAAATAAAAAAGGAATTAACGAAAAAAGAATATGAAGTGTTTGTTTTAAAAAGTAGAGGATTTGATTATCAAGAAATAGCAAGAATTTTAAATAAAAATCCTAAACAAATTGATAATTCTATTCAAAGAATAAAAACAAAAATAAAAAATATCTTAAATGCTAAATAATAGTGCGATTAAGTCGCATTTTTTCTTTTAAAAATAGCTTTAGTTATTTACAAATAAAATAACCTTTGGTATAATTTACTTATAATAAGAGGGAGTGGTTACGATGAAGATGTTAACTGCAGATATGACTAAGTTATTAGATAAGTTATATAACTTACGTGGCGAAGATAGTGTTGTGCTTTCCAAAATGGAAAAAGAGAGAGAATTAGCAACTGAAACAAAAGAAAGAACGACTAGTGAAAAAGCAACATTACAAGAAAAAATTGAAAATTTAACTGAAGAAGAAAGAATTTTAGGAGAACAAGGAGAAAATTTAGTTACTGCTTTAAGTAATATTAAAACAGATGATTATAAAACAGTATTAAATAAATTAAAAATAGATTTTAATCCTGATAAATTGAGTGAGCAAATTAGTAAGTCACTTCCAGAAACTATAAACAAAGTGCAAGAAGAAACAAAAAGTGCACAAGATGAACTTGTTAAAGTAGAAACAGAAATGAATACAGCAATTGCTACTATTGAAGAACTGGCTATTAGAAAAGATGAAGCACTAGAAAATCAAACAAGATTAAATGAGTACTTTGAACTTGCTTTAAATGGAAATATAAATATAACAAGAGATTCTATTACATCATTACTAGAAAAATTTGATTTTAGTGAAGATGAATGTAGGGAAGCTGCTAAAATATTAATGTTCCCAGAAGATGCTCTATATGAATATGAAGATAGACTTAAAAATGTGGAACAACCTGGTAAGAGCATTTCTGAAGTATTTGCTGAAGCAAAAGAAAATGTTGATAGTGATGTAGAAGAAAATAATGTATCAGAAGAAGTTGCTGAAGATATACCGTTATCACCAAAAGATGAACTTATTTCACTTCTTACTGAACTTGGTTTTGATTATTTAGATTTTACTAATAATGATTTAGAAAAGATACTTGCAAATTATAATGAAACTGATTTAAGACGTAATGTAGAATTTGCTAAAAGTCATGATCTTAAATTAGACTTATTTATCGATAGTGTTGAACTTTTATATGATAAAGAATTTGAACAAAAAATAAATCAATTACTTGAAGTTGGTAAAGAACCATTTGATATTTATTTAAATCCTGGTGTTTTAGTTAAATATGATAATGAAAAATTAGAAAGTATGATAAATACTTTAAGAGATAGTGGTCTTGATCCAAGAAAAGTACCATTAATTGCTTATTAGGAGGTCTAAAATGGAAACAGCAGAAACATTAAAAGAAAAATTTGAGTTGTTGTCAGGCTTATCAGATGAAGAGAAAACAAAGTTAAAAGAAAAATTTATTGCTACTTTAGAATATGTAAGTGTTGATCAAATAAAAGAAGTAATGGATATTCTTGAAAAAATTGTTGGAAAAAATCCAATAACTAAAGCAAAAGAAGTTAAAGTTTTAACTATTCCAGTTGCGGATATAGAAAAATCTGTTTCTTTTATGAGAGAAGCTGGTGAACCAAATATATATTCTGAAAATATAATTTGGTTAGGTTATCCAGTTGTTGATTTGTATAAAAGAATAAATTATTGTAGACAATATAATATCCAATATAAGAATGAAGATGGTACATATAAAGAATTTCTTTTTAAAGAGGGTATGTTTCAACGTGAAGTAAATGGTCTTGCTCCAGCAATGACTGATCCTGTTGAAGAAATGACTCCTTTAGAGGAAAATGATACAATTAATGTAACAGTACCAGAAGTTGAAATAGAAAATAATCCAACTGATAATGAAGTAAAAGAGCCCCAAGATGTAAATGATTATATGCAAGCTGAAGCAGATTTAAATGACATTGAATCTCAAACAACAACATTTGCACAAATAAAGCAAGATTTAGAAGCTCAACTTGCAGAACTTGATGCATTAAGAAGTCAAAGTGATTATGATAATGACAATGTATATAGATTTAATGATATTGAACAAGAAACTTATAATGTAGGAAGAGGTAGAGCGGCATGAAATTTTTAGAAAAGTATGATTTTTCCAAAGAAGATATTGCAGAATTTTTAAACAACTCTCCAAAGAAATTAATTGATGGCATTAAAGAAAATAAAAAATTAGTTGGCGAAAATATTAAATATTTAAAAGATTTAGGAATTACTAATTATCAAGAAGTATTTTTAGAATATTATGATATGTTCCTACTTGATCATAGTAATTTTGTCGAAATCTTTGCTAAATATGAACCAGAAGATTTAGTTGAAAAGATTAAGAAAAATATTAAAGTAGTTGAATATCTATAAGATGCTTATGTAGCATCTTTTTATATTATATATTTTTATTTCATAATATTAATTGGAGTGCTATAATAGGTTTGTGATGTTTTATGAAATTGTTAATTGTGTTATTTATTAGTTTGTTTTTAATGGGTTGTGAAGAAAAAGTCTATGAAGACCCGAAACAAGATTATATAAGTGTGGCTTTAGAATCCACTAATGTTTATAGTGATGTCTATTTAAATGATATCTTAGTTAATGACAAAAATGTCGAAATCCTTAGTAAAAATTATCGAATAGATACTGAAGAACTAGGAGAAAAAGAATATGAAATCTATTATCGTGTTGATAAAAAGAAATATGTTTATCGCTATAAAATAAGAGTGCTTGATAGTGAAGCACCAATTGTTTTTAGTGGGGTAAGTAAATCAGTTAATGTGGGCTATGATGAAGATTTGTGCAATTTAATTACTTATGGTGATAATTATACTGGTGATGTTAAATGTGAAATTACCGGTGATTATGATTTAAATAAAGCTGGTACCTATAAACTTCATTATAAGTTAAGTGATTCATCAAATAATACTAAAGAAGTTAATGTTACTTTAAGTGTTGTTAAACCGAGTACAGGTGGTAGTAGTGGTACACCATCAGAACCAGCTCCTAAAACAGAATTTAGTGATATTTATAAAATGCATAAAAATGATAATACCGAAATAGGTATTGATGTATCTAAATGGCAAGAAGATATAGATTTTAATAAGGTAAAGAATGCTGGAGCAACATTTGTTATGATGCGAATTGGGGTGCAAACTGAAAAAAATGGGGAATTAAGTGTTGATCGCTATTATGAACAAAATATTAAAAGGGCTAAAGAAGCTGGTTTAAAAGTTGGTGTATATTTATACACGATGGCATCAAGCACGAAGGAAGCTAAAGAACATGCCGAGTGGGTTGTTAAAACTTTAGATGGTGAAAAATTAGATTTACCAATTGTCTTTGATTGGGAAAACTGGAATAAATGGAATACTTATAAATTGAGTTTTCATGAAATAAATGAAATAGCTAATACTTATATGAGTACCGCTAAAGAAGAGGGCTATGAAGGGATGCTTTATAGTAGTAAATTCTATTTAGAAACTATTTGGCAAAATAAAAAAGAATTTCCAGTATGGCTTGCTCATTATACAAAAGATGCAAAAACTAGTAGTTATAAAGGCAAGTATCAAATATGGCAACTTTGCAATAACGGCCATATCGATGGCATTAATGGTGATGTTGATATAGATGTATTATATAAATAATTTACACTTGCTAAGTAAAATGCTTATATAATTTATTGTTATGTCATTGTCATTATGTTATATTGATTTTAGTTAAAATATTCATAAATGTTAGGAGTATTGTTATGGATAATTTTAAAATATATAATTTTAATGAAAAAATGGCAGCTCAAAAAGTAGAAATTACTAAATCTAAAGATAAAAAATGGCTGATAATATCTATTTTTATTATTACTTTTCTATTTATATTAATGTTTGTAAACGAATATATTTTTAAAGATTCATATTTATTTTTACTAATTTATGTTTTTTCTGCTATACCAATTGTTTTAACTTTTGCACTAATAGCAATGAAATGTTATTTTGAATTAATTGGATTATCAGCTTGGCAAGCAAATCAAAAACATACTTGCTATATAACTAATGAAAGAAATGAAATATATTTAATTTCAGAAAAATTAAATGCTCCTAAAGATGGGTATTCTAATTTTGCTGCTGTTACTAATTCAGTAGCTTTAGATTTAATTTCAATTTTATCTTTGCCAGAAAGTTTGAAAAAAATAACTGCTACTGGTGAAAAAATGGTTGAAAAAATTGTTAATGTTTACAAAGTAAAAAAGGATAAAGACGATTATATTGTTATTTGTGATGTTTATAATACTGAATTTGATTCTTGGAAATTGAAACAAGAAATGTTTATTACTAATTATGAAAATAAAGATGAATTAATAAAAAGTTTTAAAGCAAAACTACAAGAAACAAAAATACCACTTAAGAAGCAAAGAGAATCTTTAAATAAAAAAATGACTAGAATATTTTGTGAAAGAACTACTGTTAATCAACAAAAACACGATATGTATCTTTGTTACACTGTATTTTATGTAGGAGCCTTAACTGCTTTAGGCTATGCAGAAGGAAAAATTACTGATATAGTCTTAATAATCTTACCTATATTAGCTTTATACATGGCTAGAATTTATGCTCAAAATTTTGATGATATGTATCAAAATAATCGCAATATTTTGTTTAATAATCTTAATTTAATTATTTATTTAATATTATTTATTGGTTTTGACTTATTAAAATATTTTTTCATAAGTAATTAATTTTTTGTTTTAGGCAGTTTTTCTCTGTAATTATGTCAAGTAAAAATACAAATAAATTTATAAAAAGCAAGGTAAATGCTATAATAAGTATAAGGAGATAGATATTTTATGAAATGTGTAGCAATAAAAGGGGTTAAAGAGTTTGAAGTTAAGGAAATTGAAAAACCTGAAAAAGAAGAGGGCAAAGTCTTAATCGAAGTTAAAAAAACTGGTATATGTGGATCAGATATTCATTACTGGGATTTAGGTATGCCTGAGGGTTTAATTATGGGCCATGAATATGCGGGTATTGTTTTAGATACTGGTGGTAGAGATGATTTAAAAGTAGGAGATAGAGTTACAGCTTTACCACTATCTCCATGTGGTCATTGTGAGGCTTGTCTTAAAGGAAATATTCATTATTGTACGGAAACTTGGACACATGCTAGTGGACTTTCTTTAGACAATCCGGGAGGTCTTGCGCCATTTTTAAAGGTAAGAAGTGATATGGTATTTAAACTACCTGATAATATGAGTGATGAAGAAGGTGCTTTAGTTGAACCGACTGCTGTAGGATTTCATGCTCTAAATCT
>CANQDM010000040.1 GCA_947591505.1 uncultured Bacilli bacterium
CTATTAAAATGCCTATTGATTTAAATGTTGCATATGCTGAATATATTAATCAGTCATAATGTTTAACACAACCTTTTGTAAAGTAAATTTTTCTCATTTTGTAAAATAAAAATTGCTTTTTTTGTAAAATAATTATGTAAAAACTCGTTATTTTTTATTTTTTAAGAGTGATTTTAATACATAACTATTGCTTTTTTTTATGCTGGATATATGATAAAATACTGTATAGAAGAAGGTGGTATAAAATGGATCCAAATGATGAATTTGAAGAAATTGAAGATTTAGATGTCGATCCTGAAACCACTGAAGAAGTACTTGAAAATGATTTAGAAAATTTAGATGATGAAAGTGTACAATCTTCATCTGAATCATTAAAATTTGGTGAAAGAGAATATAAAAATGCTAGAGATGAAAATGGCCATCATGATAAAAATTATTATAAAAGACGAGGCCAAGAATTAGATGAAAAAGTAGAAAAAGCAAAAGAAGAAAAAGCCAAGAATTGGAAAAAGAAAGATCCTGATGCCGATGGATCTAATACAGAACGTAAAAATAGAAGAGATAAATTAAAAGATAATATTAACTTAGAGAGAGCCAAATATGATAGGATGATGAATAAATTAGATAATATAAAATCTAAAACATATCAAACTCTTCATCCTGTTGATGCTGCTAAAGAAGCTGTTAAAGATAAAGCTAAAGATACAGCAAAAGAAGCTGGTAAAGCTGCGGCAAAGGCAACTGGTAGACTTATTGCTAGTGGAATTAAAGCAGCTGTTGCATTTATTGGAAGTAATCCTATATTATTAGGCGTCATTTTAGTATTAGTTTTAGTAGTAGTTATATTTATGTTTTTATTTGCTGGCGATACCAATGATTATGGTGATGATGGATATTTTGACACATCATGTGATTTCAATTTAACTACTGTAAATTTAAACTCATGTATTTTAGGAATTTCTAATACGATGGGTATAAAAGACTATGTTTTAGGTGTAGCTTATGCTGAATCAGAAAAAAGAGAATTTAGTGAAGAAGGCATAAAAGCTTTAATGATTATTTTAAAAACAAATGCATTAGCAAATGGTAACTATGATAGCAACAGCAATAGAGTAATTGAAATTAAGGATTGTGATGTTGAATTCACTAATATAAGTGAAATTGATTATAATGACAAAAAATTAAAAAACTTGCAAAATTATTATGATGAAATAGACAATTATTTATATATTTCCGAATCATATAGGGAGGAAATAACTAGTTTGAGTAAAATAGATGCTCTTGAATATAATAGTGATATTCTAGATAAAATTGCTAATACAACTAAAACTAGTTATAGCAAAATTTTAGAAGAATTATATCCAAACTCTGAAGATGCTGGTGTAGTAACAACTAACTCTACTAGTAAAAATCCGTTTATATTTATTGGCGATTCAAGAACAGTTGGTATGAAAAGTGCAGTTAGTGAACTAAATGATAACAATACTGTCGCAAAAGGGTCTATGGGATATGATTGGTTTAAAAATACTGCAGTAAATAGTGCAAACAAATTAATGACTTCTGGTCAATCATATAACATTATTAGTTGGATGGGTGTTAATAATTTAGCATCTAATGGTTCAACATGGGCGCAAACCTATTTTAATAAATATAAAGAACTTGCTCAAGGAACATGGAGTAGTCATACAATTTATGTTGTTGAAGTTGGTCCAGTAATTGATTCCAGAACTTATTATGTAGACAATGATCAAATCAATGCATTTAATTCTAAAATGAAGGAATTAATAAATAATGCTAATATAAGTAATTTAAAGTATATAGACATAAGTTATTCAATTAATAACTATGATTCAGAAGGATTGCATTATGGTACAAGTGATTATCAAAAAATATATAATGATATAAAAAATAGTTTGGGCAAATCTAAAGCCATTAGTAAAAATAAAACATTATATAATAATATTGATTATTGTACTTATTATAAATATTTTGATGATGATTGTGAAGTTGGTTGGTGGTGGCCAATCGGCGAAGCTGGTAATTTTAAAAGAGGAGATATTTTACGTGGTAAACCACAACTTGCTAGTATTGGTGCTGGTAAAGACTACGGTTGGCGTAGCAGTCATCCTGTTTATGGCGATGCTAGATGGCATAATGGAGAAGATTTAGCTGCTAGCCACGGAATGAATGTCATAGCGTCAAGAAGCGGAACAGTTGTTACAGCAGTAGATGGTGTTCCCGATAATGGCGGCTCTGGTTGTGGAAACTATATTGATATAGATCATGGTGATGGATATTATTCAAGATATTGTCATTTGAAATATGGCTCAGTAAGAAAATATGTATCTGTAAAAATGAAAGTTTTACAGGGTCAAATAATTGCTCAAGCAGATAATACCGGTGCTTCTACTGGAGATCATTTACATTTTGAAATTAGATATGGCACTTTATATGGTGGACATGATACTACTAGAAATCCTCTTAACTTTATTAGTACAAGTGACCCTAGACCGGTAGGAAACTGTAGTACTGGAGAGTATTCAAATGATAAAGCTGGGGTTTGTCGTGCTTTAAAAGCCAACAACCTTTCCGATAATGCAGTTGCTGGTATTATGGCTAATATTCAAAATGAAAGTGGATATAATGCTACTTTGAAAGTAGTGGATAAAAACGGATTATATAGTTATGGCTTGATGATGTGGAATGGCGATAATGGTAAAAGTTTACTTAGTTATTGTAGTGACAATTGGAAAGATGTAAAATGTCAAGCAGATTTTATCATTAAATACATAGATAATGCATCAAAATGGGGTAGTGTATTTAATGCTAAACCATACGTTTATGGTAATTATGACGCAAAAACAATTGCCCAACAATTTTGTTTGAAACTTGAAAGATGTAGTAAATGCATTGCCCATTCAAATGGTCGAGAAGTTCCAGGAAGTGAATGCATTGCAAGAGGTAATTTAACAAGTGGTATTTTAAAATTTGTTCAAAATGGTTGTAGTAATTAGGAGGATATTATGTCAAAAAATAATCAAAAACTTATTATAATTGTAATAGTTGTTTTATTGATAATGACTTCATTATTAGCGGTATTTATAAGTTTAAATATTGAAGATAATGACAATGGAAATTCAGGCAATAATAATTCTAGTAAGCCAATTATAAATAAAGAAATTAGTAGATTAAATGATACCGATGAATATTTTGCCGCTCAAAATACTATAAATTATTTTTACGATGTAAGAGAACAAAATAATGCCAAAGAATTATTGACTCTATTAAATGAAGAGTATGTAAATAGTAATGAAATTACTGAAGCTAATATATTAGATTATATAGTTTTAGAAAATGATAACATTAATTTTCATGCATCAGAAATATATTATAATGCCGAAAGTAATATTACTTATTATTTTATGAAAGGTTATATTGTAGGAGATTCTTTTATTAAAGAAGATACTTATGATGATAATATTTACTTTTTAGTAATAGTTGATATGGATAATAACTATTCAATTATGCCTTTAAGTGATATAAATAATATAGAAGAATATGCCAAAAATTATGATATAAAAGAAACTTATATTGATAATAATACTTTATTTACAGAAACTAACTTAGAAGAACAAGATAAAATTATTAATTATATAAACAATTATTCTGATTTAATGTTTTTGGATGTAGATAAGGCTTATAATATGTTAGATGATAATACAAAGGAAATTTATTTAAATAAAAATATATTTGCAGATAATATAACTAATATTTATGAAAAATTATTTACAAGTTTTTATGCTACAAGTTCTAAAGAAAATACAGACAATATAGTTTATAAAGTTCAAAACCATGATGGTGATACTATTACTATAACAGAGTATTATCCAAATGATTATAAAATAGGTTTTAATTTTGTAGGAGGAGAATAGTTTGAAAAAAGATAATCAAAGAATATTATTATTTATAATAGGTGGTTTGTTATTACTTACTTCTATCATAGCATTTGTTATGGGAACTGATTCTAATAAATCTACTAATGAAAAAGAAGAAGAGAAAGAGCCAGTAGTAACTCCTACATTAAATAAAGAAATAGTAAGAATAAGTGATACAGATATAATATTTGCTATACAAGATGTTATTACTAATTTTTATATAGAAATGTTTAATAATAAAGAAAATGCAATATTATTACTTGATAAAAATTATGTATCTAGAAATAGAATAGATGAAACTAATATTACTAATTTTATTAATCAAACAAATGCAGATGTTAAATTTATAGTAGATGAAGGCTATTACAATAAAGATAGTAATATGACTTATTATTTTATAAAAGGATATACTATAGATAATATAAATGAACAAGATAATTTATATTATCTTTTAAAAGTAGATATGGAAAATAATTATGCTATTATGCCTTTAAAAGATATAGAAAATTTAGAAGAATATGCTAAAGATTATAATCTTAGTAGACTATATATAGATAACGAAACTAGTTTTGTAACAAAAGAAATAAGTGATGTAAATAAATTGAATAACTATATAGAAAATTTTAAAAATATAATGTATATAGATAGTAATAGAGCTTATAATATGTTAAATGATACAACTAAGAGTAAATATATAGATTTAAATACATTTATAAATGATCGCGATAATATTGCGAGTAGGTTATTTGATAAATTTGATAATATTGATGTTAACGAAGAAAACAATATGATAATTTATAATATTAAGAATAATAATAATGATAGTATAATTATTACGGAAGAATACCCTAATGATTACAAAATAGATTTTAATTTTTTCGAAATAACTGAATAATATTAATTTATTTTTACTTATATTTATAGTATAATAATGGTGAACTGGGGAGATTATATGAAGTTTAAAGTAGAAGCTAAAGATTTTTTCTTATTTGTGGTATATTGTATTATACTTCTTTATTTGTGTGCTTTAGCAGTTTCTAATTTATTTTGTTTACTTAATACGGGAACTTTTTATGGCCTTTTACCATTAAGTGCTTTCTCTTTACAATATCTTCCTTTTACTTTAGGATTGTTTTTCGGCGCTTTAATATTAATATTTACTAGTGTATCTTCTTATATTTTTAATAAAGAAAAGGGTAGTGGTATTGGTCTTAAAGTTAATAAAGAAAAATCTAGTGATGGTTATGCTAGATGGGCTAAAGATAAAGAAATTAAAACTGCCAGTCATGTAGTTAAAATAAATCCAACTGATAAAGTACTTACTGCTGGTGGTATACCTTTAATTAGTAACCAAAAAGAAATATGGGTAGATGATAGTGATTATCACAATTTAGTTATTGGTTCGACTGGTTCAGGTAAAACCGAAAATTTAGTATTTCCAATGGTAAATATCTTAGCTAAAAAGGGTGAAAGTATGATTATTACTGACCCTAAAGGTGAGATATATAGTAAAACTGCTAATAACTTAAAAGAACGTGGTTATAAAATTATTGTTTTAAACTTTAGAGAACCTGGTAAAGGTAATGCTTGGAATCCATTAGATATGCCTTATAAGTATTATAAGGAAGGTAATTTTGATAAAGCAACAGAGCTTCTAGAAGACGTATCTTTAAATATTTTATATGATCCATCTAAAGGTAATGGGGATTCTGAATTCTGGGAAAAAGGATCTGCTGATTATTTTTCCGGCCTTGCTATTGGGTTATTCCAAGATGCCTCAGAAAAAGAAATAAATTTAAATAGTATTAACTATATGAGTACAGTTGGCGAAGAAAGATATGCAACGAGTAACTTTATTAAAGAATACTTTAATTTAAAAGGTAAAGAATCAAATGCCTATATGTTTGCAAACACTGTTATTAATGCACCAAATGATACTAAAGGTGGATTACTTTCCACATTTAGTCAAAAGATAAGAATGTTTTCTACTAAAGAAAATTTAGCGGAAATGCTTTCTTATAGTGATTTTGATATGCGTGATATTGGTAAAGGTAAAACAGCAGTATTTATGATTATTCATGATGAGAAAAAGACATATCATACTTTAATGACTATCTTTATTAAACAATGTTATGAAACACTTATTGATGTAGCGCAAGCCAATGGGGGAAAACTTCAATACAGAACCAACTTTATCTTAGATGAATTTGCTAATATGCCACCACTTAAAGATGTTGATAGTATGGTTTCTGCAGCAAGAAGTCGTGATATTAGATTTACCTTTATTATTCAAAACTTTGCTCAACTTAATGATGTTTATGGGGAAGAAGTTGCCCAAGTTATTCGTGGTAACTGTGGTAATTTAATTTATTTAATATCTACAGAGCTTAAAGCCTTAGAAGAAATTAGTAAAATGTGTGGTGAAGTTAAATCTAAAGAAAAAGATAAAACAGCATCAACTCCACTTGTAACAGTTAGTGATTTACAAAAATTAAAATTAGGGGAAGCGATTATTTTAAGACTTAGAATGAATCCATTTAAAACCAAATATGCACCTAATTTTAAAATTGATTGGGGTGAGGATTATCCTCCAGCAACTTATCCAACTAGGGAATTTCATCAAGTAGAATTATTTGATTTGAAAAAATATGTAACAGAGGAAAAACGTAAAAGAATGATGAATAATTCAAATAATGATATGAATCAAATGATGCCACCAAGTGGTATAAGTCCATTTGGTATGGGTGGTGGATTTGGAATGCCTGTTGGTCCATCTCCTAGTCCATTTGGAGGCGGTCTTCAAAATATGGATATCGATGCTATGATGAAAGATATCGATCAAAAGTTGAAAGAACTTGATGAAGAAGAAAAAAGACAAAAAGAAAAATTAAAGAAACAAGATCAAACTATTAGTAATGATTCACCATTTAAACTATCTGAAGAGACTGATTTACCAGAATTAAAAAGTGAACTTCCAAAAGAAGAATTAGTTGAAGACAAACAAGAAATTAAAGAAAATGATTCAAAATCTTCTACACCTAAAGTTAATATTGATGTTGATAGTGTTATTATGAATGAAAATGTAATAACTGATGATGAATTCTTTGATGATTTCTTTGGTGATGAATAAAAATAATTAAAATAGCAAAATTATCTCTAGAAATAGAGATTTTTTTAATTTTTAACACTTTTTTTCATAAATTTTCATGAAAAAAAAGGAAATTGGCTAGTGAGTGACGAATAATATAAGTGAAAGGAGGTGAATTTGACCTGTGAAATCTGAAACAAAAGAAGAAACCTTTTTAATGCGAGATTCTATCTTTAAGGCCATAGTTGTTAATGAACAAGATACGAGATTACTTGATTATATTTTATCAGATATCTTAGAAGAAAAAGTACATGTTATTAAATTTATTCCAACTGAACTAAAAATAAGAAGAAAAAGAGAAAGAGTAAAAGTAACAGATTTAATAGTTGAGTCAGATAGTGGTAAACATATTTTAGTTGAATTAAATAGTAATTTTAGTAGTAGTATCAAAGTAAGAAACTTATCATACTATGCTTCATATTATTCGCAAATAGTGGAAAAAAGTGAAAAATATGATGAAGGATTAGAAACCGTTTTAATAAATTTAAATAATGATAGTGAAGTAGAGTTAGCCAAAAAGACATATTTAATAAAGTGTCTAGAAGATGATAGTATCTATACGAATACATTTAAAATAATCAACATCAATCTTGTTAAGTATAAAGAGCTATGGTATGATGAATGTATAAAAGGAAACAAGAAACATATACATCTAGTAATGTTAAATGCAAATATGGAAGAGATGGAAGAGTTAGGCAAAAAAGATAAAGTAGTAAAGGAGTTTGAAGAAAGAATGTTAACATTAACCAAAGATGGAGTAGTAATAAATCATTTAAGTTATGAAGAAGACCAAGAAAAGATAAGAAGATCAGAAATATCTGAAGCTAAAGATGAAGGCATAGCAGAAAGAAACAATGAAATTGCTATTAATATGTTAAAAAGAAATATGAGCATTAAAGACATCATAGAAATAACTGGGCTTACCGAAAAAGAAATTGAAAAATTAAAACAAAAGATATAAAGAGCTATCAACAATAAATTGATAGCTCTTTATATCGTATTAATACTTTTTTATTATCTATCTTTTTAAAAATTACATAAATTATAATGGTGAATAATATGAAAAGTATTAAAGAAAGTGAATACGCACCATATATGGGAATATTAATAGACGTAAGAGATCCTATTAGTTATAAAGAAAGTCATAATCCCAATAGTATTAATATATACTATGATAAATTACTTATGAATCATAAAACAATACTAGATAAAAGTAAAAAATATTATCTTATATGTGATAAAGGCCATAAAAGTAAACAAGCCGCTAGAATATTAACATTTTACGGTTATAATGTCACATATGTAATAAATTCGTGAAAAATAGCCATAATTATATTATAATAATTATGTGGTAGTTATGATGGAGTTTATGAATAATTTATATAATATGATTATGGATATAGTAACTAATTCTGTTTTTTGGGGACCTATTTTAGCATGTTTATTAATATTTGTTGAATCTTTAATTCCTGCTTTACCTTTATTTGTATTTATAACGATTATATTTATTGCTTATGGTTATGTAATAGGATTTATAATATCCTATATTTTAACATGTTTAGGATGTTTTTTTATGTTTTACTTATGTCGTACTGTTTTAAAAAATATTTTTAGTAAAAAGGTTAGAAAAATTGAAAAATTTGATATTTTAATGAAGAAAATAGATAAAATATCTCTTTCTAATTTAGTATTATTAATAGCTATTCCTTTTACACCAGCTTTTTTAATTAATATAGCCTCTGCTTTATCAGAAATAAAATTTAAAAAATTTGCTGTAGCAGTTCTAATAGGTAAAGTATCATTAGTCTTTTTCTGGGGCTTTATTGGTACTAGTTTAATTGAAAGTTTAAAAAACCCTAAAATCTTATTAATTATTATTATCATGTTAATAGTAGCTTATGTTTTAAGTAAAATTGCTACTAAAAAATTAAATATTGAGTAAATAAACTGTCAATTGCTTTAAGATAATTATTGTTGGCATAATAAGTTTTATAGTATATTTATAATAGACAATAGTGGGTGATATAATGGCTAATAATAAAATGGATATTTTACTAGACAAAGTTAATTTTAATAGTGATTGTCGTATTGTAGCAGAATATATAATAAATAAATATACTAATTTTGATTTAGAAAAAGTTATGAAAATTGCTAAATATTTAATGCGAGAGAAAAAATATACTAAAGAAGACATTTTAACTGGTAAGGCTGATGAATATTTAGCAAAATCATCTATAATGCAAACTATTGCTAATAATAGTGTTCGGCAAAAAAATGAAAATGTTAGTGAATTAAAGTTACGAACTAAGAAAGAAAAATTATCAAGAAAAGAATTACAGGCATTGCTTAAAATTCTTGGAGCGTTAGTTTTAATAGCATCGGCCATAGGAATAACATACCAAAATCATATGAATGATTATTTTATGGAAGATGTTAGTGACAAAATAGAAATTTTAGCATCTGAAATGCCAGTAGCAGATGATATGAATTATAGTTATAATGAATTAGCGGCTGAAAAAATAATAAATATGTGTATTGAAAATCCTGATTTATTTGATGTTTTAGTCCATGATACCTACTATAAAATAAATGATGGACATCGTTTAGATAGCTTTACAGAAATATGGAATATTTTACAAACAAGACTTGCTAATGATGAATCATTTGAACCTATATATTCTAAAATAGCAAATAGAACATTTTTAAGTTATGTTTTAAATACTTTAATGATTAATGGTAAAGTTGATCAAAATAGTAAGGAATATCAAAAATATATAGAATTAATAAGTGAATTTGCTAAAAATCCTACTTATGATGCTATAAGTAAAGAAAATGGAATAGTATTAAAAGAAATGCTGAAAGAATATGAAGAATTAGGTTTAAAATTATATAAAGATAGTAATAAAACAATTACTCAAGAAGTTAAGGAAATGGGGGCACGAAAATGATTGATGTTAATGTTATAACCCTGGAAAATGGTAAAGAATATATAATCACAGATACTATTGTTAGTGATGATCAAAATAAATATTTGTTTTTAGTTAATAAAATAGATAATAATGATATCATGTTAAGGAAAATTATTACAAAAGATGATGGTGAATATATTACTAAATTAGATAATGAAGATGAATTTGAAGAAGTAATGACATTATTTGTTAATAAACATAGAGGAGAGAGAAATGAAAAATAATAAAAGTATAATTGTAGGGATTGTAATAATTATTGCTGTATGCATAATTACTGTAGGTTGTGGATTTTATAATTTATTGAAAGCCAAAGATTTTCAAGAATATTTTGGCGCTTTAGGTTATACAATTAGTGACAAAGAAACACCTAAATATGAAACGGATACTTATTTAGTGGCTACTAAAGAGGATATGCCATTTAAAATCGAATATTATGAATTTAAAGATGAGACTGAAGCTAAAAAGGTATATAAAAAATATAAGGAAAGTATTGTTGACTATATAACAACAGATTCTAAAAATAAAGAAACTACCGGAGCTGTATTATCAAAGATGGTAGCAGTATCAGATAATGAATATATAATTATATCTAGAGTAAAAAATACATTAATATTTATTGCGGGTACTAAAGATTATCAATCCCAAATAGATTCTTTACTTGAAGAAATTAAATATTAAAAAAGGAAGAGCAAATCTTCCTTTTAATTTTCTAAATTATCTAGTTGGGTTTGCAATTCACTAGCTAAATTATCAATTTTTGTATCAGTTGCTTTTTCTAAACTATACCATCCTAAATAAAACATTAACTCGTAACTTTTTCTTTGGGCATCAGCTAAAGCATCATACATTTTTTTATAATCTTTATATAGTTTCTCATGTGATGCTTCCGTTATAGCTACCGTCATATTTTTCGTAAGTTCTTTTAAATGCGATAACAAAATAGTCATATAATCTTGATCATTTAAAGATATTCCAGTTGGTACTTCTTTTTTGGGATTACTTATTTTATTATTATTCATTTTTGTTTCCTTCTTCCAATATTTTTAATACTTTTTGCATATTTTGATAAAATAATTTAGAACAATCTGATACTACTTT
>CANQDM010000041.1 GCA_947591505.1 uncultured Bacilli bacterium
TTTTAACATGGCCTATAAGGCCCTAATATCTACCAACCCGCAAATGGAGGCTGGCTTTCTCTCCGTTCAAGCCCAGTGTAATGACTACTTTAGCAAACCCTTAAAAGGGTTTTCGTATTCCTTCTTTGACAATTTGTCTTCCATTATATCTTCATTTTCTTGCTCTCTTATATATTTTCGGATTGTTGCTTCATTTAATCCTACTGTACTCACATAATATCCGGTTGCCCAAAAGTTTCTATTTCCAAACTTATATTTTAAATTTGGATTCTTATCAAATATCATTAAACTGCTTTTTCCTTTTAAATACCCCATAAAACTTGATACACTTATTCTTGGCGGTATTTCTACTAACAAATGGACATGGTCGGGCATCATGTGACCTTCTATTATCTCTACTCCTTTCCATTTACATAAATCTTTTATATATTTTTGTATCTCTTTTCGTAACTTATTGTATATTATTTTTCTCCTATATTTTGGGATAAATACAATATGATACTTGCACATATACTTTGTATGTGCTAAACTTTTAGCCATGACATCTCTCCTTTCGTGCTTTTAATATGGGCTTGAACGCTCCATATTATAGCACGCGAGATGTCATGTTACTATAAGTCTTTTAATCCCACTCGTCTAACGAGTGGTTTTTTGATGGCTTGCCCTAGGCAAGCCACACCCTTAAAGGTTAATAAAATACTGGAAAATTACTTCCAGTATTTTTATTTTTTTAATTTTTTATTTATTAATTTTTTAACTTTATTTGTTAACTTTTCATTAGTTACTACTACTTCATCAACTACATCAAGATGAATAGGTTTATTTTGGGCTTTCATTAAAACTAAATTAATTATATTTTCTGCTTTTTGCCTACTTTTAGGATTAATGTTTTTAATTAATGAAACAAAACCATTAATTGCATTTTTTCTGTTTTCTTTATCTTTTAAACATTCCCAAATTATAATTGCATCATATTCAGATTCTGTAGCATTTGCTATAATTCTTGCAATAGGTAAATCTATACCTAATTTATTTAAATAACTATTTTGACTTAATAAATAAATTAAATCTATTTCTGTTTTAGTATGCACACTATTAATTAGAGCAGCAAATTCTAAAGATCTTTTTATTTCATCAGTATTAGCATAAAGGGATATAATACTATGCACTTGTTCAGCTTTATATTTTGTTTCTGATTCATTTACTATCATAGCCCCACTTAAACCATCAACACTTCCAATATTTACTAAACTTTTAGCATATTTTGCATTATATTCTTTCCTTGAACTATTTAATATTTCGGCTGCTTCACCATCTAAATCTGTATCTATTAATGGGCCAAATGTTAAACTACCTTCAATAGCATCACTATTAAATTTATTTCTAGCACCAATTATTAAATTAACTTTTTCTTCATCAACTAATAAATTTTGTCTTAAAGAATAAGTTAAATATTTAAATAATGATTTTAATTTATCTTCATCAGTAGTTCTTAAAAAATACATAGCATTTTTTAATATATATGGAGCATTTTTACTATCTAAATTACTTAGATAATTATCCATATTTTTAGCTTGATTTTCGCATTTACATTTACTTATTAATTTAGCTACTGGTAGTAGTAAACCTAATTTAATTATATCTTCATTATCAATTAATTTAAAATAACCATCTATTATAAACTCATGCTTTTCTTTAGCAATTAATTTAGTAAGTTCTAAATATGTAGCAAAATATTCTTCTTTTTTTGTTTTCAAATCAAAAATATCAAATATAGTACTTGCTTGATAACGATTATTACATTTTAAAATAACATCAACAATTAAATTCTTACATTTTATATTATCACTACCATATATTTTATCAATATATTCTATTTGAAAATCATACTTTGCTAAAGACATTTTATTAAGTGCTTCTTTTGCTAGTTTATAATTATTATCAGAAATTATTAACTTAATAACATTAACTACATTTAAATTATAAGCTTCTACATATTCTAATATAATAGTAGAATCTAACTTATAGTCTAATATTGCCATTAATACATCTCTTAAATCATTATTATTTTTTACTAAGCATAAACTTTCTAAAACTAACTCATCTAAACTTTCTAATTTTTCTTTATTAAATTCTATTCTTTCTAAAATCTTATTAATTAATTCTTCTTTCATAAAACCTCCTAGATAATTTATTATTATAATCTCACTATTTTTTTATTGCAAGTTATATTGCCTTTAAACTTAAAGATACTTTTTGTTTGGCAAGATCAACATCACTAACATAAACATCAATGATATCGCCAACTGATAATATTTCTGATGGATGTTTAATAAATTTATCACTCATTTTAGAGATGTGAATCAAGCCATCATTTTTTATACCAATATCAACGAATGCGCCAAAGTCGACCACATTTCTAACTGTTCCTTGTAATTTCATACCTACTTTTAGGTCTTCTAAATGGAGAACATCTTTTTTTAGAAGTGGTTTTGGTAACATATCTCTTGGATCTCTATTTGGTTGTATTAAAGAATTAATTATATCTTCTAAAGTATACTTATCAACATTTAATTCCTTGCTTACTTTTAAAACATCTAAATCTTTAACTTTATTTTTTAACTCTTCAGTACCAATACTTTTAATATCTAAATTTAAATATTTAAGAAGTTCATAAGTAACATTATAACTTTCAGGGTGGATACTTGTAGTATCTAAGATATTATCACCATTAAGTACTCGTAGAAAACCAATAGCTTGTTCATAAATTTTACTAGATAATATTTTTTCTTTTAATAATTCTTCTCTTTTAGTAAATGGATGAACATTTTCTCTAAAGTTGATTATTTTATCAATAGCGCTTTTAGTTAAACCAGAAATATATTGTAAAATTGAAGGAGATGCAGTATTTAAATTAACACCAACTTGATTAACTACTTTTTGCGTAATAAAATTTAAACTTTCTTTTAATTTTTTATTGGTAACATCATGTTGATATAAACCAACCCCAATACTTTCCGGATCTATTTTAACTAGTTCAGATAGAGGATCTGCTAGTCTTCTCCCAATTGAAATAGCACTACGCTCTTCGACATGTAAATTAGGAAACTCAGAAATAGCTAGTTTACTTGCGGAATATACTGATGCTCCCGCTTCACTTACAATAATATATTCCACATCTCTTTTAGCACTTTTAATGACATCGGCGATAAAACTTTCGGATTCTCTTGAGGCAGTACCATTACCAATGGCAATAACATCTATTTTATAATCATCAATTAATTTTAAAACTGTCTCTTTACTTTTTTCATATTCACATTTAGGTTCATGTGGATAAATTACGGCAATTTTTAAAGGCTTACCAGTTTTATCTAAAACTGCTAGTTTACAGCCAGTTCGATATGCTGGATCAAAACCTAAAATAACTTTTTCTTTAATAGGTGGTTGCATTAATAATTTTTCTAAGTTAGCACAGAAATTATCGATTGCTACATCTTCTGCTTTATCTTTTAATTCACTTCTAATTTCTCTTTCAATAGATGGTGCGATTAATCTTTTATAACTATCTTTAATCGCATCTTCTACTACGAGTGTTAATTCACTATTAATCTTATCTTTAATAACCTTTTCTTTTAAATAGTCTAAAATTATATTTTCATCTATGAAAATACTTACTGTTAATACTCCTTCACTTTCACCACGATTAATGGCTAAAACGCGGTATTTTTTAATATATTTTACTTCTTCTTTAAAATCATAATACATTTCATAAGTTTTAAGTTCATCTACCGCATTCTTTTTCTTTTTGCTTGTAAGAATACCATTATGAAATGTTAAGTACCTAATTTGTTTTCTAAATGAAGCATTATCACTAATCCATTCGGCAATAATATATTTAGCACCCTCTATCGCTTCATCTACCGTTTTAACCTCACTATTCAAATATTTTTTCGCTAAATCCTCTAGTTTTCCATTTACTTTAAAACTCATAATTATTTTAGCTAAAGGCTCTAAACCATTTTTAATTGCTTCAGTTGCTTTAGTTTTTTTCTTTTCTTTAAAAGGACGATAAAGATCTTCAATTTCAACTAACTTTTGGGCTTCTTCAATTTTTTTGGTAATCTCATCAGTAAGCAAACCTTTTTCATCAATAAGTCTAATTACTTCTTCTTTTCGTTTTTGTAAATTAACGCCATAAGTATATTCAGTTTCAATTGCCCTAATAACTGTTTCATCTAAATTGCCTGTAACCTCTTTTCGGTATCTTGCAATAAACGGAATTGTATTTCCTTCTTCTAATAATTTTAAAGTTGCTTCAACACTTTTAACACTAATATTTAAAGTATGAGCTAAATTTTCTATTATATTATTTTGTATCTTCATTAAATTCACTCCATATTCCACCCTTTGGCATTAAAGTAAAATCCATTACTTCATCTTTAACCGGATGTTTAAATTTTAAATGATAAGCAAAAAGAGCAATTTGTTTTCGATCTTCCTTACCATATAATTGATCACCATATAAAGGACATCCTCTACTTGCAAATTGCAAACGAATTTGATGATGACGTCCCGTAATTAAATTAACTTTAACTAAATTTAAGTTATTATGTTTCTTTATTAGTTCATATTCTAATTTAGCATATTTGCCATTCTCTTCAGATGTAATAATACTCTTTTCATTTACCTTTTCAATATAATCTTCCATTATACCTTTTTTATTTAAATTGCCATAACAAACTAACAAATATTCTTTTACCATTTCATGGTTTTGAATCATTTTAGATAGACGAGCTGCCGCTTTACTAGTTTTAGCAAAAACCATAATGCCACCGACTGGACGATCCAAACGATGAACAAGCCCTAAATAAACATTACCTGGTTTTTGATATTTTTCTTTTAAATAACTTTTTATCATTGTTAGTAAATCTAAATTTTTAGTATAATCACCTTGGCATAAGACATTTGGTTTCTTTTCCACTACTATAATGTGATTATCTTCATATAAAATGTTTAAATTATTCATTTTCTACTCTTCCTGTAATACCACAAGATAAATATAAATTACTATTTTCAATAGGTAGGCATAAATCATCGACTAAGATTTTTTTATCTTTAAAATTAAGTTTTAAAAGATTTTCTAAAGATACATTAGGTAAATTAGTTGAATAAGTATTTATTATAAAGAATAAAAAATTATCATCTAGTATTTCCTTACATAATTTAATTAAGTTTTCTAAGTCACTCTCTAGTGACCAAACCTCGCCATTAGCACCTCTGCCATAACTAGGCGGGTCCATAATAATGGCATCGTATTTGTTACCTCTTCTAATTTCTCTTTTTACAAATTTAATAACATCATCAACTAAATAACGAACGGGTTTATCTTCTAAATTATTAAGTTTAACATTTTCTTTAGCCCATTCAATCATTCCTTTAGATGAATCGACATGAGTAACTTTAGCCCCAGCTTTAAGACAAGCAACAGTTGCCCCACCAGTATAGGCAAATAAATTTAATACTTTTATCTCTCTATTACTTGTCTTTATTTTAGAGATAGCATAATCCCAATTGCAGGCTTGCTCAGGAAATATACCAGTATGTTTAAAGCCCATTTCTTTAATTAAAAACTTTAAATCTTTATAATTAATTATCCAATTTTCTGGTATTTTTAATTTATTTTCCCAATGTCCTCCACCAGTATTACTACGATGATAAATAGCGTTTATTTTATATTCGGAAAAATCACCTAAATCCCAAGTAATTACAGGATCCGGTCTTAAAAGCAAGATATCTTTCCAACTTTCAAGTTTCATTCCTTTACTTGTTTTAAGTATTTTATACTCTTGCCAATCATTACTTACTAACATAGAAAAATCACCTACAAATTAATTATACAATAAAAAGAGAAAATAACCTAATAATTAATTTTATGTTAATTTTAATGATAAAAAAATCAAATTAGTTGAACTAATCTGATTTAGATATATTACTAACTGCATATATTGCATCATTAGCAGCCGTTACTAATTGATAAACATCTTTTTTAATAACATCACCAATAGCATATACTCCATCTATATCTGTTTCACATTTTTCATTAACTTTGATATAACCTTGTTCATCTAAAATATTTAAATCATTAAACATTTCCGTATTAGGTTTGTAACCGATATAAATAAATACTCCAGCAACATCTAATTTTTGCTCATTATCTAAAATAATACTTTCTATTTTATCATTTACTTCATTATATTCTTTAATATTTACGTTAAAAATTATTTCTATATTACTAGTATTTCTAACTTTAGTTTCTAAATATTTTTCGCCTTTAAATCTATCTTTACGATTTAGAATATATACTTTATGACATATTTTAGCAAGATATAAAGATTCTTGTAAAGCACTTGAACCACTTCCAACTACAGCAACATCCCTATCTTTATAAAATGCTCCATCACAAGTAGCACATGTACTAATACCACGACCTAAAAGATCTTTTTCATTATCAAGTCCTAAAAATTTAGGCTTAGTGCCGGTTGCAATTATCACATATTTAGCATGTAATTCTTCATTTTTAGTTACTACTATTTTTTCCGCACCTTGAATTTTTAAATCAATTACTTCACTAAATTGATATGGTATTTCTAAGTCTTTAACTTGCTCTAATAATTTTTGAGAAAAATCAGCACCATTAATATTAATTAAACCTGGGTAGTTACTAATAGTTTCAATATTATTAAGCATACCACCAACAGCACCTTTATCTATTAGTAAAACATTTAAATTGGCTCTTTTGGCATAAATACCAGCGGTTACACCACCAATACCCATACCTATTACTATTAAATCATACATAAATAACCATCCTCTCTATTTAACTGGGCCACTTTGTTCTTCATTATATAAATCTTCAAAGCGACCTTTTCTACAAAGTATAATAAATATTACTAATCCAGTAATAAATAAAATAACGGATACTATTTGGGCTACCCTAAAACCAAAGAACATCAAAGAATCTGTGCGCAAAGATTCAATAAAGAAACGACCAACCGAATAATACATCATATATAGACAAGTAAGTTGTCCTCTTTTTAAATAACGATATCGTCTTACAAAAAGTAGAATAATAAAACCAACTAAACAAAATATACTTTCATAAAGAAATGTTGGATGATAATAAACATTACCTATTTTCATACCTTCAATTATTTTTTCGGGAATATGTAATTCTTTTAAATGATAGTAAGTTGTCGCTGCTCCATGGGCTTCACTATTAAAGAAATTACCCCATCTACCAATGGCTTGGGCTAAAAGTAGGGGTACAACTACTATATCGGTTATCTTAAAAGTATTAATATTGTATCTTTTGGTATAGACTATTATAGTTATAAGGCCACCAATAATACCACCATGAATAGCAAGACCGCCTTCCCAAATCTTAAATACATCTAAAATATTATTTTGATATAGTTCAAAGTTAAAAATACAATAATAAATACGAGCACAAATTATTCCTACAATGATAACCCAGAAAGCTAAATTAAACATAAAATCTTTGGGAATATTAAATCTTTTCCCCTCTCTTATCACCATAAATATGGCAATAAGCATGCCGGTAAGTAACATCAAAGAATACCATCTAACTTCAAAACCACTGATTGTAAATGCAATTGGATTCATCTTATCACCCTATAATTATTATAAAACAAAAAAAGTAACCTGTGAATTACTTTTTAAGATTTGTTTGTTCTACTTCTTCCGCTCCTAAACTTTTAATAGCTAAAGAATCTATATATAAACCATTATTTTCCTTAGTCATAACTATATTTACATCTTGTAAATTAATGCCTTTACTTAATAAAAGATTAGATAAATCATTAATTCTAATAAAGTATGATTTATTACCATTTTTATCTAAAACATCAAAATAAGGTTTTAAACACACCAAATCACCATATTGATGAGGATCATCAACAATGCATTCATTAAAAAATAAATTATTATCTTTAGCACTTTTATAATCTCCACCAACACTTATTATACTATTAAGAGGTTGTCTATTAATAAATGTTTGAAATTCTTCAATTATTATATTTTTAAAACTATTATATAAACCTTCATTATTTAATTCTGTATCTTTATCATGCATACAAGAAATATTGCCAAAATTGGCTTCTTTATTTTCATATTTAGTTGACTTATATACACCATCAATAAAAACATCTAATAGTTCACTTAATTTATCATAATCTTTTTCTAAATATTCTTCAATAAATATTTTGGGTAAGCTTAATACAACATCTCTATCAAAGCCACCTTTAATTAAATATAGTTTTACCTTTGCTAAGTTATACATAACAATTCTCCTCATATGCCTATTAAATTATACTTGATTTAAATATTTAGTCAAGCAAAATTTATAAATCTTCATTCATTAGAAAATCAATTATATTAATATTTTTAATACCATTTTGTGAAAAATCTCTTTTATCTAAAGAAATTATATATTTTGGATAATTATCATTAATATTTTTAAATGCATTAAACTCTCTTTCAATCGTTTCTTGATTAGAAAGTTCATAAGTAACTTGAATATATATTGTTTTATCATCTTTTTTAGCTACAAAATCTATTTCAATATTATTATTTTTACCAACATATACTTCATAATCTCTTTTAATAAGTTCATTATAAACTATATTTTCTAATACTATATAATTTTTAAAATCCTTATTATTATTTTTAATTTGGGCAATTCCTAAATCTGTAACATAATATTTATTTAAAGTTTTTAACATACCTTTACCATGAATATCATAACGATAAACTTTTTTAATTATTAAGGCTTTACATAAAGCATCAATATAAGTATATATTGTATCAGTTGAAACTTTACGATATTCTTTTTCTAAATAATTAACGATATTTTCCGCTGAAAATTCTCTTCCTATAGTATCAAGTAAATAATTTAATATTTTATCAAATAAAATTATATCTTGAAGATTTAGTCTTTTAACAATATCTCTTAAAATAATAGAATCATATACACTATGAAGATAATTTTTTATATCAAGTTCACTCGTAAATTCACAACGATTAGGAAGCCCTCCCCATTTAGCATAATCCCAAAAGTTATCTAAATCATAGGCATCTTTTTTAGTAAGTTCAATATATTCTTTATATGATAAAGGATATATGTTAAAAATGACATATCTTCCCGATAAAACTGTCGATAATTCATCAGATAGCATTTTACTATTTGAACCAGTTATAAATATACTAATATTTTTAATTGAGGCTCTTAAAGAGTTAATAACTTTTTCAAAATTATCAACATTTTGAATTTCATCTAAAAACACATAATACATTTTATTATCTTTTATTTGTTCTTTTATATATGTATTTAACTTTTTATAATCTTTTAATTCTTCATATTCAATAAATTCAAAATTAATACAAATTATATGTTTATCATTTACTTTTTCTTTTTTTAAATCATTAATAATTTGATCTAAAATAACTGATTTACCACATCTTCTAATACCAACTAAAATTTTAACTAAATTAGAATTATAAAATCCTCTGATTTTATTTAAATAATCTGTTCTAATTAACATTTTAATCAACTCCTATAATTATTATATTACAAATATTCTTATTAGTAAAGTTATTTCATTTAACTGAAATAACTTTCGCTTTTTTTAAAATTATTTCGTTTGAGTGAAATTATTTTAAAAAGTAAAAAAGAGAATTTTACTTCTCTTTAGCAAATATTTTCTTTAAAAATTGGCCCGTATAAGATTCTTCTACTTTAGCAACTTCTTCAGGAGTACCTGTTGCAATAACATTACCCCCAAACTTACCACCTTCAGGGCCTAAATCAATAATATAATCAGCTTGTTTAATAACGTCCAGGTTATGTTCAATAACTATAACAGTATCGCCATTATCAACAATACGATTTAAAACTTCAAGTAGTTTTTTAATATCGGCTGAATGAAGACCGGTTGTTGGTTCATCTAAGATAAAGACTGATTTACCGGTTGGTTTCTTTTGCAGTTCTTTCGCAAGTTTTACTCTTCCTGCTTCACCACCGGATAAAGTTGGTGCTCCTTGGCCAAGAGTTATATAAGAAAGTCCTACATCATACATAACTTGTAATTTGTCTCTTACCTTTGGTATATTTTCGAAGAAAGGTAAGGCTTCACTAACACGCATATCTAGGACATCAGCAATACTTTTTCCTTTAAATTTAACATCTAGAGTCTCTTTATTATAACGTTTACCACCACAGACATCACAAGGAACATAAACATCAGGTAAGAAGTGCATTTCAATTTTCTTAACACCATCACCCCAGCAAGCTTCACATCTGCCACCTTTAACATTAAATGAGAATCTTCCTTTATCATAACCACGCATTTTGGATTCTTTCATATTAGCAAAGACATCACGAATATCATCAAATACCCCAACATATGTAGCAGGATTACTTCTTGGTGTTCTTCCAATAGCATCTTGACTAATATTTACTACTTTATCAACATTTTGCATTCCAAGTATTTTTTTACATTTGCCTGGAATATCTTTTGATTTATAAAATTCACGATGTAATGTTTTATAAAGTATTTCATTGACTAAAGTACTTTTACCAGAACCGGAAACACCTGTTACCACAATAAATTTATTAAGTGGAAATTTAACATTAATATTATTTAAGTTATTTTCAGAAGCTCCTTTTACTTCTAAGAATTGACCATTTCCTTTCCGATGTTTTTTCGGTATTTCAATTTTCTCTTTACCACTTAAATAACGACCAGTAATACTTTCATCACATTTCATTACTTCTTCTGGGGTACCTTTAGCCACAATATAACCACCGGCTTCCCCTGCACCAGGGCCAACATCTACTAAATAATCGGCCGCCAGCATTGTATCAGTATCATGTTCAACCA
>CANQDM010000042.1 GCA_947591505.1 uncultured Bacilli bacterium
AGAAATTAAATGTATTTTCATGTTCGTTTGTGGCTTAAGCAAACGAAGTGAAGCGGAAAGGAATGTTTAGAAAAATGAAAATATTATCTGTAAATGCTGGTAGTTCTTCTTTAAAATTTAATTGTATTGAACTACCTGAAAGAAAAGAATTAATCAGTGGTTATTTTGAAAAAATAGGACTTGCTGATAGTTTTTATTCTATTAAAATGAATGGTGAAAAAGTAAAAAAAGAAGCAAGTATTAAAGATCATAGTGAGGCAATTAAATACTTAATTCAAGAATTGTTAGAAAATAATGTTATTAAATCTCTTGAAGAAATAGATGGCGTAGGTCATCGTTTAGTTCATGGTGGTGATAAATATAATAAATCTGTTTTAATAGATGATGATGTTATTAAAACAGTTGAAGAATTATCAAGTTTAGCACCACTACATAATCCAGCAAATATTGTTGGTGTTAAAGCATTTAGAGAAGCTATGCCAAATACCCCAATGGTTGGTGTATTTGATACAGCATTCCATCAAACTATGGAGAAAAAAGAATATTTATATCCAGTACCAATGAAATGGTATGAAGATTATAGTGTGCGTAAATATGGTTTCCATGGAACTTCTCATAAATATATAACTAAAAAGGTACAAGAAATGTTAGGAAGAGATAATGTTAATATTATCAGTTGCCATATTGGAAGTGGTGGTTCAATTTGTTGTGTAAAGGATGGCATAAGCATTGATACTACAATGGGCTTTAGTCCAAATGCTGGTATTATGATGGGAACACGCTCAGGTGATATCGATTATTCAATGATTCCTTATATTATGAAAAAAACTGGTATGAGTATTGAAGAAGTTGATAATATTTTAAATAAACAAAGTGGTTTATATGGTATAAGTGGTGAATTTTCTGATCACCGTGATATAGAAGAAGCAATGAATAATGGTAATGAATCTGCAAAACTAGCTAATGATATGTACATCGATAGAATAGTAGATTATATTGCTAAATATTATGTTAAATTAGATGGTAAAGTAGATGCTTTAGTATTTACAGCTGGTCTAGGAGAAAATGCGCGTGAATTTAGAGAAGCCATCATTAATAGACTTGCATCAATTAATATTAAATTAGATGAAAATGCTAATAATAGTATTGCCTCTTACTTAGACGTACATGAAGGAAAAATATCTGCTAGTGATTCTAGTGTACCAGTTTATGTAATTCCAACTAATGAAGAATTAATGATTGCTCTAGATACAATGGAATTAATTACTAAGTAGGTGATTATTATAATTAATAAATTATTATTAAACAAAATTTATAAAACAATAAAGAAATATGATGAAATCGTTATAGCAAGACATATTGGACCAGATCCTGATGCTATCTGTAGTCAAATTGCCCTAAGAGATTCCATCTCTTTAACATTTCCAAAAAAACGAGTTTATGCCGTTGGAGTATCTGTTTCTAAATTTAAAAAATTTGGTAATTTAAACAAACCAAATTATAAGGAAATGACTAATCCTTTACTAATTGTGCTAGATGTTCCTAATATGAATCGCGTAGATGGTATAGAAGATTTAAAATATACAGAGATACTTAAAATAGATCATCATCCAGTTGAAGATATTAAAGGAATAGCTGATTGGACTGATACAGAAAAATCAAGTACAGCCCAAATGATAACCGAATTAATACTTAATACAAAATTAAAATTAAATGAGAATATTGCTAAAAATTTATTTTTAGGTATTGTATCAGATAGTGAAAGATTTTCTTTAAAAAATACTACTTATGAAACTTTTGATACGGCAAAAGAATTAATTAAAGTAAGTAATATAGATTTTACTTCTCTTTATGATATTTTATATACAAGACCATTTTCCGAACATAAATTTATTGCCTTTATTACAAATAATTTAGTAATTAGTGAAAATGGTCTAGGTTATATTAAAATAAGTGATCAAAATTTAAAAGAATTTAATGTTGATGTGGCAACACCTTCTAATTTAATTAATGGTTATAATTTTATAGATGAACTACTAGTTTGGATATTTATCACCGAAGATGTTAAAAATAAGCAATATAAAATAAGTATTAGAAGTAGAGGTCCAATAATTAATACAATTGCTCATAATTATAATGGTGGAGGTCATAAATATGCTTCTGGTGCTAAACTAGAAACTATGGCTGAAGTAGATAATTTAATCAAAGATTTGGATGCAGCGTGTAAAGACTATGAAAATAAATAAATTTAAGAAAAAACATAATAATTTATATGAACTAACTTTAGATAACAATACTAAAGTTTCTTTATATGATGAAATAATTTTAAAATATGAACTTTTAGTAAAAAAAGAATTAGATATTAAAAAACTTGCTGAAATAACTTTAGAAAATGCTAAATTAGAAAGTTATTATATTGCTCTTAAATTTATTAATGCTAAACTTAGAACAGAAAAAGAAATTAGAAAGAAATTAAATAAATTTAATAAAGAAGCAATTAATTATACAATTACAAGATTAAAAAAAGAAGGATATTTAAATGATTTATTATATATTAAAGCTTATATAAATGATTCAATTAATTTAAAAATGATTGGTCCTTTAAAGATTCATTATGAGCTTAAGAAATTAGGTTTTAAAGAAAGTGATATAGATAATTATTTAAATACTTTTAATAATGAAATATGGTTAGATAAAATAAATAAAATAATCAAGAAAAAAATAAATAGTAATCATAATTTATCTAGTATGATGTTAAAGCAAAAGATAATGAAAGATTTAATTACAAGAGGTTTTCAAAAAGAAGATATATTATCTTTAATAGATGAATATGATTTTTATGATGATGATGTTATTTATCAGAATGAATATGAAAAACAAAAAAATAAATTAAGTAAAAAATATGATGGAGAAGTATTAGAATATCAAATAAAATTAGCCTTAGCTAAAAAAGGCTTTAGAAAGTAGGAATATTATGAATATAAAAGATATTTTTAGTAAAAAAATACATCGGGATGATGAATTTGATGCTGATTTTGTTGATCATCCAATAGGTAATCAAAATTTATATCGTTTGCATTATTATGAATCTTATAAAAGAGGAAATGAAGGTAATTACGGTTTAGTTGATATGTATTATAAACCCTTTATGTTACCACTAGAAATGAGTAGAGAAGATGGCTTTAAAGTTTTATCTTATTTAACTGATTATATTGAAGAAAAAGGTAATATGAAAGAATGCAGCCTTAAATCTGTCCAAACACTAGATCAAGTATTGGATTTAGAAAGACTCGGATTTACTAGAGTAGAAGAATATCAAGAAGAAGATGTAATAGATTTATTTACTGTCACTGGTCGTGTAAAAAGATTTATGAATACGCCATATTATGAAAAATATTTTGAATGGTATATTCCCGGAGTAAAAAGAGAAGAAGTAGTAGATATTTATAATAATTTAAATATGGCATTTATGGATTTAGTACCAGTAAAGGAAGAGAAAACAAGAAATTTATGCAAATAAAAAATTGGCTTAATTGCCAACTTTTTATTTGCTACTCAGTAGTAGTACTATTAGCTAAATTGTTTAAATAAATACCATATTGCTTATCTATTTCAGAATCTAGTATTTTCATACCATATTGTTCACGATAATATTTAAGTGCTTCATAGTTTTCAACTTCACCATTACTAATTTTTTCTTCTGATAGAGTTTCGATAATATCTTTTTTAGCATCTTCTAATTTAGCTTTGTCTTTAGATTTATTACGGTAAATTACATGATAACCAAGTTCAGTAGATATGACATCTTTAGAATATTCGCCATCTTTTAATTTGTATGCCGCATCAAGTAAAGTTTCATATTCATCACCTAATTTATTGTAATTGATATAACCTAAATTACCATCTTTGTCTTTAGTTTCATCGTCATCAGTATATTCTTTAACTAACTTTTTAAATTCATCTAATTTATTATCAGCTTTATCTAATTTTTTGATAATGTCTTTAGCAGTATCTTTTGCTTTAGTTTCAGCTTTTTCTTGGTCATCCATTGACATATCATCTTTTACATCTGGAGTAATTAATATATGATATACTTCAATGTCACCTTTTAATTCATCTTTGTAATATTTTTCGATTTCTTTATCAGTTACTTTTGTTTTAGCGTATTCTTCTAGAGCATGAGCTTGCATAAATGTTGTGTATAAATAATCTTGATATGCTTCAATTGAAGAGTAACCACTTTGTTGTAAAGCTAAGAGTAAATCTTGACCACTACTTTCATATGATGATTGCATTGCTTTAATATAACTTTCAGCTTGTTCTTCTGCATCTTTTTTATAATCTTTGAATTCTGTTTCTAAAACATAATCATCAACTAGTTTAATTGTTGCTTGAAGGCCAAAATCTGATTTTAATGATGCATATAATTCATCAACACTTATTTGGTGTTCTTTCTTTCCTTTCTTAAATGTTATAATAGCTTCTTCGCCATTTTTTAGTTCTGGTGTTTTACCACAACCACATAAAACTAATAGACATACTAAACATAATATTAAACTTTTCTTCATATTTCCTCCCTAAAATAATTATAACATAATAAATTTAATAAATACAATAAATTAAGCACTCACACTTCAAAATATTAACCATAAATTATAAATGAATAGACATAAAGGAGGAGTGAATTATGAACTGCGGAAATAACGGATTAGGCGCTGCTATCATTTTAGTATTATTTATCTTACTTATTATAATCGTAGGAGCATATATTTAATTTCTTTAAAGGAGGTATGATTATGGCCTGTTCAAAATGTTCATCTGGTGGACAAAGTCAAAATCAATGTAATAACAATAATTCTTACAACTACTTTTTTATAGTATTAATATTATATATATTACTTGCTATAATCCTAGGTGGAAGTTTTATTTTTTAAAGAAGAGCAAAAGGCTCTTTTTTGTATGCAATAAAAAATCTCTATATAAATATAGAGAAATTGTTACTAGTTAGTAACGCCGCTTTTACATTAACATTATACATAAAATTAAAAAAATATACAACCTTATTCTAAAAAATATTTGACTAATTTTTCATAATTGTCTTGACTATTTAAGCATGTATCAATTAAATAATATTTTTCGTTATTTAATTGATGTTGAGAATTAACTCTCAATTTATTTTTTTCTAAAAATTTAAGATATGTTATTGACTCATAAAATGTATTAGTGTACTATATTTAGTTACAGGGTGGTTTTATGTTAAATGAAGAAGATAAAATAGTATTAAGAAAATTAATTGATATTAATATTAAAATTAAAGAAATATATGATTCTTTAAGAGAAATGGAAATAAATTTTAAAACGGAAACTAAAATGTTTAAAGATAAATTAAATATTTTAAAAAGATTAGTAATGGCTGAAAATAAAATATATGATGAATTTAAAAATCATCCTGAAAAAATAATCGAGGCTTATAATGAAATATCTTTTAGTAGAGAATCTTTATTTGAAATGAATGTTTTAACAGAACTTGATGATATTGCTAATGATTATAGTGAAAATTTAATTAGAACAAGAATTGCTAATCATTTCTTAAATTTATTTTTAAGTAGTGAAGAAAGTAGTATGGAATTATCTAATATGCCATTTGATATTGATGGTAAAGCTTATAGTCAAATTGAAATAGGTATACAAACAGATTTTGTTAGTACAATTCTTACTATATTAAATAAATATCTTAATCAAAATAAATATAATAATATAAGAGATTTATTATTTAGAATAAAAGATAATTATGCTTTTTTACATGAAGAAATAGAATATGATTTTCTTGAACATAATATGCAAATTAATCCGTGCCTTAATTGGAAGGCTAAGATTTATGCTGATATTGCTGGCTTAGATGAAATAGAAGTTTCACAAATTGAAGAAGGTTTAGGTAATGAAGTATTTGATGAAAAAATAGATGATATTATAACTATTGAAGAAGAAGAACTGGAAGATAATGAAGTATTATTTCAATATACTTTAGCCCAAATATTAGTTAGAAGTGCTATGTTATTCTTAGGAGAAGAAAATGCTAAAAATTTACAAAACACTTTTAAATTAAACGTTTATAATGAAAATTGTATAGTTGAAGGAGAAAAATTAACTGACTTAGCAGCCCGTGGTCAATCCCGTATTGATCAAGTATTAGGCATGTATGATGAAGATAAAAAATTACCTATAATTTATAGTACAAGGAGAAATAAATAATGTTAAATGGGGATATATTAGAAAATATAAATACTTTATTAGCAATTACTTCATCAATTAATGAAACATATGTTAAATTGAAACAATTAGAAATAGTTGGGCAAAAAGATAGTACTGAATATAAAAGTACAATTGAAAGTTTAAAATCATCTTTAGATTTAGAAAAATCAATTTATGATAGATTTCCTAAAGATTTAGATGTTTTAAGTCAAATAGAACATAAAATAAATGGTAATAAAGATTATTGGCTTAAGTTTAATTTACAAGAAAATATTAATGCAATTTTAAATTATGAGAATTTAATAAAATTAAGAATTCAATTAAATTTATTTAGTAGAATGTTAGCAATTAAAGATGCAGATTTTGTTATTAATGTTAATGATGAAAGTGTTTTAGAAAATCAAACACCAAGGAATATTTTAATAATTAATACTAGTGTTATTAAAGATTTTTTAAATACTACCCTTGTTATTTTAAATGATTATCTAAATAATCCAGAATATGAGTTAATTAAAGATCAATTATTAAATTTTAAATATAATTTATCTTTTGTTTATGAAGAAATAGAAAATGATTTATTAGAAAATAATTTTAATATAAGTAATGAATTATATTGGGAAGCTAATGCTATATCAGATTATTACCAATTAGATAGATTAAAATTAAACGCTATTCAAAAAGGGACAGTATATTCAATATTTAGAGATAAAATACGTAATATAATTAATATTGATAATACTTTAAAAAGTGATAAACCGAAAATGTTTACTTATATAATTAGTGAAATTTTCACAAGAGTTAGTTTACTTTTTATTGGTGAAGAAACCGTAAATTATTTTAAAACTTTAGAATTACAATTAGCGGAAGGAGTTTCACATGATGAAATGGCAATTGAAAAACTAAAAAAAGCCCAAAATAGAGTAAATGGTATTTTTGATATGTATGAAAAAGATAGAGAATTATTAAATGTAATTAGTTTAAGGGTGTTATAAGATGGATAATTTAACTAAAGAAGATTATGAAAATTTAAAAAAATTGTTCTTTATTACCAAAAAGATAAAATGGGCTTATGAAAATTTAGCTATACTTGAAATTGATAATAAAAAAGATACAGAAGAATTTACTAAATGGACTAATTATTTACAAGCATTATTAGAATTAGAAGAACAAATATATACTATTATTGGCAAAAATCCTAAAAAAATATCTGATATCTTAGATTTTATATTAGGTAATGATCCATATAATATAACTGATGTATTAATATATCTGAATAATGATAGTGAAGAAGATATTTTAAGAACTAGAGTAGCAGCTAGATTTGATTATTTATTAAATACTATACCTTTTTCGGAAGAAGATGAATATTTTGAAGAAGAGGAAGAAGAAAATGAAGAAGAATATACTGAACTTATAACAGAAGAGGCCATAGAAGATATGGAAAATGATTTCTTTTATCAGGCTAATGTTGATTTAATGCTAGAACAAGATGTTATTAATACTATTTTAAAAATGTTACAAAATCATATCAATAATTCGGAATATACAAATATTAAAGATGATTTAATTAAATTTAAATATAAATTAGCTTTTTCTTTTAAATTTATTGAAGAAGAATTTTTAACTAATAATTTTACTATCAATGATACACTTTATTGGCAAACTAAAATGTATACTGATGTTAAAGTAAAAGGTAATCAAGATTTAAAAGAATCAAAAAATAGTCATGCTGAAGATTTATTATATGAGCAATATGGTTATTTGTTAGGAATGTTTTATGCTGATTTAAATGATAAACAAAATTATGCTCGAGCTATTATGATTGAAATTTTTATTAGAACTGGTTTAATATTAGCAGATGAAGATATTGCTGGTAGTTTTATTTTAATGATGGAATCAGAAATAAATGATTTAGAAAATAATAATGTACATAATGATATTGTTAAAGAATTTATTTTTAAATCTTTTTCTCATATTGAAGAAGATAGAGCATTACCTAATATCTTAAGTTTTAAAATTTAAAAAAATCCTTTTTGTAAGGATTTTTTTAGTTTGTAGCAGGTATATCTGGTAATGGTTCTATTTTAATAGAATCATCATATTTTTTTAAGACTTCACTAAATTCATTATAAACTGATTCATAATTATTTAAATATTTACTTTCCATTTTACTAAATGGTATTACTAAATAGTCATTTTTACCTATATCTTTATTATAGTAACGATAAGTAAAGTTTAGATCAGCCCCAATGTTATCTACTTTTATTTCCGTAGTATTTTTTTCAGTATCAACAGTTTTAGTTATATCAAGCGTTGCAAACATCCCAATTACACCAACTTTCCGGACGTTTGCTTGTTCTGCGCCCATTTGATTAGAGATAAAATTACCAAATGAATAGAAGACTACGGTATCATCAATCCATTCCCAAGGTTCAATACAATGAGAGTGAGTACCTAAAACGATATCAACACCATTATCGGCTAAAAATTTAGCTTGTTCCCTTTGCGTAGTTGTTGCATCTTGCAAGTATTCGGTTCCCCAGTGCATTGCTACTATTAAAATATCAACTTTATCACGAACGGCCGCAATATCGGCTTTAACTTTTTCTTCATCGAATAAATTAACTGTGTAATCTTCTTTTACTGGTATACCATTAGTGCCATATGTATAAGAAAGCATAGTATAAGTTATGCCGTTTGCTTCCATTATTTTGTGTTCATCTCTTTTCTCTGGAGTAGAGGCCATACCAGTTGCTAAAATGTTATCTTTACCTTCCCACCAAGAAGCACTTCTTTTAGCAGAATCATTACCCATATCCATCGAGTGGTTAGTAGCAAGTGATACAAGGTTAAAGCCAGCATCAATCATATTTTGACCAAAAGCAGAAGGAGTATTAAATCTTGGATAACTGCCATAACTAATCGTATCATCAAAAACAGTTTCTTGATTATAATATTTAATATCATAATCTTTTAATTTTTCTTTGGTGTAAGTTAACATATTACTAAAATCATATGTACCATTATTATAAGCTGCTTTATAAATGGGCGAGTGAATTAAGCCATCACCGGTCGCGATTAATTTAGCAGTATAAGTTTTAATCGGATTTTCAGGCTCAATAATTTTATCAATTGAGTCTTTAATTTTATTATCACCTTTAAAGATAATTTTATAGCTGGCAAAACCAATTAGAATAACTACTAACATAAGTATTAAACTTATAGTTTTCTTGGCTTTCTTTTTCATTCTTGCCATCTTATTTTAAAACCTCATAGACATCTTTTGGATTTTTAAGTGCTCTTGTACCAAAGTTTGGTAGCAAATGCATGTGATAGTGTTTTATCTTTTGCGAATTACCATAATTAACATGAACACTTAATTCTTTCGCGTTTAATCTCTCCATAATATGGGGAATAAACTTTTTAGCAACTTCATTTATATGAACTACTAGATCATCAGGTATATCCATTAAAGTATCATAATGTTTTTTCGGAATTATTAAAGTATGTCCATCAACATTAGGATAAGCATCCATAATTACCATAACTAAATCATCTTCATATAGTTTAAAAGTTGGTACTTCACCATTAATTATTTTACAAAATAAACATTCCATAACATCACCAACTAAATTATAACAAACAAAAAATTTAAAGTCTATTTAAGATAAACAATAATTGTCAAATTTAAGAAAATATTAAGAATATAGTAATAAAAATGTTATTTTTTTTAAGTTTTTTATAAAAATTTCACGAAAAAAAAGGAAATCAGCCAATAAACGCAATATATATAAGTAGAGGGAGGAATTTTATGCGTATATACTATAACTAAAATTTTAAAATAAGCAACAATTAATTGAGGTTAATTATCACATTCCTGATATCAGGAAACTGATAAAACTAAAGAAGAAAATATTAAAGTAGAATTATTTTAATTAAAGTATAAAAGAAAAAAGAAAGGAAAAAATTTATGAAAAATAATTTAATTGAATATCAAGAAAAAACATTTGAAGATATTAAACATATCGATGAATATGGTAATGAGTACTGGTATGCTAGAGAATTAATGATAGCGCTAAACTATAAAAGATGGGATAAATTTCATAATGTTATAAACAATGCAAAAATTGCATGTGAAAAGAGCAATAACATTATTGATAACCATTTTTCCCATGTGGGAAAAATGGTTAATATTGGTTCGGGAGCTAAGAGAAATCAAAATGATTATAAATTGTCAAGATATGCTTGTTATTTAATCGTGCAAAATGCAGATGCTAGAAAGGAAATCGTTGCTTTAGGCCAAACTTATTTTGCTGTTCAGACAAGAAAAATGGAAATAACTGAAAAAGAATATGATAAATTATCAGAAGATGAAAAAAGATTTTATCAAAGAGATTTAACTAGAAAGACTCTTATAATAAAAATTAGACAAGTCAAGTAATACAAAATTTGATAAAATTAATCTAGGAGGATGAAGTTA